>CAYMZL010000017.1:995-11947 GCA_964394825.1 uncultured Dehalococcoidia bacterium
CGCTCAGTTCCGTGCCGTAATACTGGTTCAGTGTGGCGGCATCGATATCGCTGAAGGTCAACAGGGTTACTTCCCAATCCTTTTTCAATGCCTCGATCGTCCAGGCGGTAACAGCTTCCGTTCCGCCGCCAGGGACCATGACCGGTTGGACCACCGCGATCTTTTCTTGAGTCATAAGGTCTGAGTGGGGCTACTTTCCAGCCTGGCTGGTAAAGTCATTGGCGGCGCCGTCGCCGCGTTTTCGGCCAATCATGTTGTTTATTCCGGCGCGCCAACTTGCGGGCACCATCTCGACCCCAAAAACACGCACGGCGTTCCGTATCGCCGATCTGGGGGATGTGTTGACGCCTTTGAACAGGTCCCGCGCCAGGAGGAACAGATTGAATCTGCCGGTGTAATGACGCGCCCGGATGAAATAGGCCAAGCTCAGATTTCCCCGGACCAGGCCCAATTCTAAGTTGGTATACCGGTCAGACTTCAGGCGGCGAGAGCTTAATTCCACGTTTTCATTGAGGGCGGCCAGCGATCTGGATGCCTGACCGGGGTGCTGCCGCACACCCAACAGAAGCTTGGGGACATTGGCCGCCGCGTAACGCTCCAGCAGCCGGTCGAATAGGTCCACGTCCTGGGATATCTTGTAACGCTCGTCATACCCACCAAGCTCCGAGAGGGCGTCCCGGGAGATAACGATGCTGCCATGCACCAATGGGGTGCCCAGTATCACCTGCTTGACCTCCTCCCGCTCCACCGGGTTGGAAATGATCCCATCGACGGTCTCAGGGTCAGACTCGAACAGCCAGGCAAATGTCCCGACGCAGGCCAGGGAGGGGTCGGCGTCGATAACGCGCATCTGTTCTTCCAGCCGTGCCGGAGCAGAGTAATCGTCGGCGTCCATCCGCGCTACCCAAGGAGTCGTCACATGCTTAAGACCGATGTTCAGGGCGGCGGTCTGGCCCACGTTTTCTTCGAGGGATACCAACTGGATCCGGTCGTCATTGTAGGACGCGGCGATCTCTCTGCTGTTGTCGGTGGACGCGTCGTCAACGATCAGAAATCGGAAATCGCGGTAGGTCTGGGCCAATATGCTATCGATGGCCGTGCGCAGGTAATCACCGCCGTTGTGAACCGCCATCAGCACAGTGAGCGGGCAACTCAAATACCTTGATTCTCCAAGAATGGCCGCATGGTCTCGTCGGTAACCGGTTGCAGGTAGGCCACAGCGTATTCCTGGCCTTTCTTCTGCCGGGAGATGAACTCGTCCGCTGGAATCGCGCCGATGCGTTCGATGGTTGGCGCCAGCTCCGACGGCTCTTGCACTGACCACTTCATTTCGTTCCAGCCGAACATGGGATCCGTATCCAAAAATGTTCCCAGGTCCAGATATATGGCAGGGATCCCCTTGGAAACTGCCTCCAAGCCCACGGTGGATGAGGTGTAGAGGACCACGTCGGCCCATTCCAGCGCATCTTCCAAGGGCCCGCTGTTCTCGGTGTAGAACTGCTTCCCCTCCAATGGGGTGCCTTGAATCGCAGCCTGAAGCGGGATCACCGGGTGGGGCCGGACCCGCAGGTCTTGCCCATTGAAATTCTTCACGGCGGATTCCAGGAAAGCCAGGGAGTTCTGGTATTCCTGGACGCTGGTGGCCAGAGCGACCAATATATTGTTGAGCGGCGTGCTTCGTACCTGCGTTTTAGTATCAAAGCTCATCGGTTGTCTCAGAGCACAAGCGCTTTTTATCATTCCACCAGGGTAGTTGCCATTAGCTTCCAGCCAGGCTTTGGTGACCTTCCCGGAGGTCAATACCTGGTCAGGCAGTGGCATGAACCCGGCTTCATCTTTCGCCAACATGAAATCCAAATGGCTGAGGGTGATGGATGAATGCTGGTAACCCACCATGTAAGGCAGGGGGGATATGGAGCGCCCCCCAAGAAGCATCATCTTCTCCCAAACCAGGTTTTCATAGAGATACAGCCATCGCTTTGGGCGGACCACGTTGGCCAGGGTCCTGGCGGCGTAGTACATCCTCAGGTTCATAAACAGATTGCCCGAGCGCCGATCCTCCCGGGCCGCGTCCTTCAGTAATGGCGCAATGTCATTGCCGTTGAACTCCGTTGAACCGCGGAGAGTCGTCGGCTGAAGATATATCCACAGGGATTTCAGAGCGCATTTTGCGATGCTCGCCAGGCTCAAGCAGGATTCCAACGGTATTACCGGCAGTTTGCTGTCAACCGACCGAAGTTTCCTGAAGAGCTGTGCGGGTTGCTCCATCATCAGTCCGAAGACCACTATTTTTTCACCTGACTGCGCAGACCGCTCGACCAATGGGCCGAAATAGGCATCCCGGTATCTGCCGTCGTCGGTGAAAGACCGAGGATGGAGGAGGCTGGTAATGACCGTGTAACCGCCCAGTGATCCTTTGCGGGGCCGAAAGCGGCGGCTGGGCGCCCAATAGGTCAGCGTCTTGTACAGGGCCAGAAGATGTCCGCCGGGACTGTGTTCCTTGAGCAGCCGATTTATTGACCACGGGCGGTGAACCGAGCCGACAACCGGAATATTTTTGCTCTGGGCCCACGCCTTAAGTTGTCTTCCCAACCGGGGGCTGTCGGTAATCACGACCAACGGCCGGCTGTCGGCCAGCGCTAATTCGGCGACCAGGTCAAAATGCAGCACGTCCCGGCACAACCCCGGCGCGCTGGGGTTCCGGTCGGTGAAGGTCATCGCCCACCAGGCCAGAGAATGGTTTTCTCTGTTCAGCCGGCCAAGGAACTCCACATATCTCTCGCCAAACTCCACATTTCTTTGGCGGACCAGGTTGGGACCCGGTAATTCCTGTGCTTCCGGCAGCGATCGAAGGTAGTCGGCGGATTCGCGGCTGGCGTTTGATTCGGCCAGAACGATGTAGTTAAACGGTCCGCTCAGGCGGGCCAGCGATTGCCCAAGAGAACTTGGCCGATTTCCGTATATCAGCTTGACCGCGAGGCCAGGGCTCATATACCCAAGGCGACCAGATCGTGGAGGTGGATCATGCCCACTGTCCGCTGGCTATCCGGGTCCACTACGGGCAACACCAAAAACGGCTTGTCCCGTTGCTCCATCAACCGCAACGCGTCAATGGCCTTTGTCTCAGGATAGACGTGGGAGGGGTCGGCATTCATGATCTCTTTGATCTCAAGGCTGAAGAGGTCTTGCCGGCGCTCCAAGACCTTCCGAATGTCGAAATCGGTGACCAACCCCAACAGCTTGCCGGCGTCATCGACAACCGACACCGCGCCGCACCGTTTGCTGGTGATCTCGAACAGCATATCGCTTACTGAGCCGCCGATGTTGATCACGGGGTTACCCTCCCCGGAACGCATCGTGTCTCCGACGGTAAGCAGTAATTGTTTGCCCAGCTTCCCGCCCGGATGAAACATCGCGAAATGTTCCGGGGTAAAATTCCGCCGTTTCATGAGGGCCATCGCCAGGGCGTCGCCCACAACCAAGGCGGCAGTGGTGCTGGAGGTCGGCGCCAAGTCTAGGGGGCAAGCCTCTTCGTCCACAGGTGTGTACAGGACGAGGTCTGAACCGGCCGCCAGAGAGGACCTCTCATCGGCAGTTATCGACACCACGGGGACCTGGATGCTCTTGATGTAGGGGAGGATGCTTAAGAGTTCTTGGGTTTCGCCGGATTTACTCAGAGCCAACACCAAATCGCCAGTACGGATGATACCAACGTCGCCGTGCAATCCGTCTCCGGGGTGTAGGAAGATGGCTGGAGTGCCCGTCGAAACCATGGTGGAGGCGATCTTCTGGGCGACCAAGCCCGATTTGCCCACCCCGGTGACCACCACTTTGCCCTGGCACTCCAGCATCAGATCAACGGCCTTGTCGTAGGTCCCGTTGACCTGCTCCCGGAGTTTTACCAAGGTCTCTATCTCCAGGCGTATCACCCGGTCTATTTCATTTATTGAGCTCATCGGCTGTGCACTTTATCGCATTCTTAAAAATAGAGGTTGCGGGCCGTTCGGAGAGCGCGCTTGATGCGCCGGGCCGGGGCCAAAGCGGAATCGATCTGCTGGATCAGCGGCCCGCCCAAAACAGGACTTACCAGGCTCATACGGTGGACAACCCGGCCGTTTGAGCGGACGGGACGGCCATCGATGGTAAAGACCTTCTCAAAGCTGTGCAGTAGTTCGCGCATCACGCTCTTGGAATATTGCCCGTTGGCCAGGCTGAAATACCGGGGAGACACCTCCAGGCTTTCCCGGAGCGTCGCCATGGAACTGTCTCGTTCTTGTGCCAGACGGTTTTCAAAACGGCTCGATAGAGGCTGGTGATAGTATCCATGGCAGCCCACCTCCATCTGGCACGACTTGGCTAGGGTTTCTAACTCGGAGAAGGTCATGGGCCGAACTGCGGTATCAGTCTCGGGGGACCGGACAGAATCTCCATTCGCTCCAAAATATGCGTAATAATCGAATTCGTGCATCTGATCATAGCTCTGTCCGGCAATGTTCAACCAAGGGAATCCGGTCCCGGAAGAGAGATAATATGCGGACACGAACAAGACGAACGGGATGCTGTATTCGGTGGACAGACCGCCAAATAATCGGTTGTTGTAGTAGCCGTCATCGAAGGTGATTGTCACCGTCTGGTCACCCGCATCATCTATGGGTGCGAACCGGTAGCCTCGCTCTTTGAGTTGTTCGATCAATTCGCGTAGATCTGGGATCGAGATGAATAGTTCCTGCCCGCGGGACGGCACGGAGTCATACGATTCGCAAAGACAATGGAAACAGAGACAAAGTTTCATTTATCTGGTATCTGGGGGCGGTCAGCCGGGGTCACGCAAGTAGGAATTCCACGAGAAGTTGGCTACAGGTTTCCGCGCTGGAAGTTTCCGTGTTGAGCAAAAGATCAGGATGCTCGGGCGTTTCGTAAGGCACTTCGGGGGCCATGCCAATCATGTTCGTTAGTGTGCCTTCCCGGGCCTGGCGGTACAGTCCTTTGGTGTCTCGGCGCGCCGCCTCATCAAGTGAGACTCGGACGAAGACCTCTCGGAAAGCGTCACCCAGAATTCGCCGGGCCTGTTTTCTAGAATCGCGGAAGGGCGACATGATGGGCACCAAGATTACGTCGTAATCCGTTAGAGAATCCCGGCACAGTCCGGCGATCAGACGGTTGTTCTCACGAATGTCCTCCGGGGTGAACCCCAGGTGTTGGTGGAGCATCGCCCGGACTGTGTCGCCGTCCAACACCAAGACCGTCTTCCGTTTTTCCCGAAGAAGTCCGGCAGCCAGTTCAGCGATGGTGGACTTGCCCGCTCCCGACAGCCCGGTGAACCAGGCTACCTTGCATTCCATCGAAGGCATCCGGTTAAAGGGTGAAGACCTCGGCTCCGGATTTGATCTCATCCAGGATCAAACGGGAAATTGGCTCACGCATGTACCATTCGGGCAGCATTTCACCCCGGACCAAAGTTTCCCGGGCCACCGTCCCGCTGAGGCGCTGGCTCGACTCTACCCCGTGGCTACAGCTTTGCACATGAGACAGGCACCGCTCACAGTAATAAACTTCGTCGAAGAACACGGGCGTGATACCCATGTCCCCGACTTGGTCGAACAAACGTTGCGCCGCGTCGGGGGCGTAGTGGTTGCCAACGCCGGTGTGGTCCCGGCCGATAATGAAATGACTGCAGCCAAAGTTCTGCCGGCAGAGTGCGGTGAACACCGCTTCCCGGGGCCCGGCATACCGGGAGTAGCTGACAAACCCACCCAGGACCGCCTTGTTGGGCGGGTAGTGGTCGCGGATCATCTTCCGATAGGTCTTCAGGATGATATCCCCCGAGAAATCACCCGATTTCTTGGGCCCGACCACGGGATGGATGAACAGACCGTCGCTTTGGGTATCGGCCATTGCAGTTAGCTGAATGAATTCGTGCCCCCGGTGACAGGCGTTACGGGTATGGAACCCCACGACCCTTTCCCAGAGAAGGTGGTCGAATAGCGATCTGGTTTGCCGGGGCGAAAGCTCATAAGGTTGATGCCGAAGATATGAGCCCGACAGCAATTCCACCTGGCCGGCTAGGAACCTGCCGGTGCCCGCCAACAATCGTGCGGCTCCGGGGTGGGCCGGGTCGGCGGTGCCGAACCACCTTGCCGCCAAGTTCTCGAGGTCGAACGAATAACACTCGCTGACCTCGATCAGGGCCTGGATCTCGCCGTTGTAGGTCACTGCGATCGTCTCGCCCCGGGCGAACCCCGCCGTACTGGCTTGGGGTAATTGCAACAGGATGGGCATGGTCCAGACCGAACCGTCAGGCAACCGGTTCGTTTCCAGCACGGATTCCAGTTCTTCGCGGTCCATGAACGCAGAAAGAGGAGAGTAAGTACCGACCGCCAATTGGTAAATATCGGTTATCTCATATTCGTCCAGTTCAAGGGCGGGAAGTTCTTTCAAGTCTGCCATGTCGTAATCGGACCGGATGTGCTCGACCAAGCGGCCGCCGTGAGGGGGAATCAGACCGGACGACGGGGGTGTGGCCGCCGGTTGCGGGGATGATTGACGGGCCTCGTATTGACGGATCAGTCCTTGAATCATCTTCACGCATTGGACTGGGTATTCACCGATGGCGGTCTCCGCTGCTAATACCAACCCGTCAGCGCCATCCATCAGGGTGTTCACGACATCGTTCACTTCGGCGCGGGTTGGACGCGGGCTGGTAACCATGGACTCCAACAAGTTGGTGGCCACATATACCGGCACCCCTGCGGCATTGGCGCGCCCGATGATGTCTTTCTGTGCAAATGGAAGGGTCTCCAAGGCGACCTCCCGGGACAGGTCGCCCCGGTCGATCAATATCGAATTTGCCACTTCCAAGATGCCGTCTAAATTATTCAGACCGTCCCAACTCTCGATCTTGGCGATTATCTGAATTTTTGATCCGACCAGTGACCTGAGATGTTCGACATCCTCTTTTCTGTTGGCGAAGGATAAGGCGATAGAGTCTACATTTAGCTTTAAAGCCAACTCGATCGCCCGGTAATCCGACTCTGTGAGAGGAGGCAGGTCGATGGACGTGCCGACGATTGAAAGCGCTTTATTGGAGCCGGCGATTCCTCCATAAACGGTCTGCGCAAGACATTTTGGCTCGGTTTCGGTGACCTGGAGCATGGCGCTTCCAAAATCAACGCTAATCAGGTCATTTACCGCCAGTTGGCCGAGAAGCGAGGCCGGGTGTATCGGCAAGAAACTGCCGTTTTCACCGGATACGGCGCCAGTGACCAATTCAACGACAGAGCCTGAGGCCAATTCCATGGTTCCGCCCGGGAAATTCCCGGTGCGGGCCTGGGCGCCCTGTGTGTCCAGACAGATCGGCACCGAGGAGTTGGAGCGGATCAGGCTGACCAGTGGCTCAATCTGTTCCACTGGCGTATGGGAAAGGTTCAGTCGAAACAGGTCGACTTTGAGACTATCGAGCCTTTGTATGGTTTCGGAGTCCAGCGAAGACGGACCCAATGTACAGAGAACCTTTTTATTCATGAAGATCGATATGGCTTTTATGGCAGCGAGTTTTCGAAGTCGATCAGTTCGTCGATCAAGGAGCTGACACTATCGATGTCCGATCCGGCCTCCGACTGGCGGTATACGAATGAGGAGTCGAATACGCTGTCATCTATCTCGGCCGGCTCTAGACCAAGGAAGGTAAACAGGCGGTCTAAGACTTGATTACGCGCCTGTTTTTCGCCCTGTAACTCTTGGAGCCGGATGTGGAAATAGTCGCCTTCCGCGTATTTGCGGAGGTCGTAAAGGGTGATCGTGTTGATTATCAACCAGTGGAGCCCGATGTGTGGGTAGTCGATGTAGCTATCCGGGGAAGATTGCCCCGTTATTCGGTCCGTGGCCCATTTGTGCTTATTGCTTTCGATATAGGACTTATGGTCTCTGGAGATAAATACGAACCGGGCTTTCGGGAACAGGTCTTTGATCAAGGGAATCCGGAACACGTTATGGTTCAATTTGATCAAAGGGATCAAGTTAGTCTTTCGGGTGTCCATGACTTCGTTTATCAGCTGACGTCGCAGCCTATGGGACACTGAAGAGGTGTAGAACTTGGAGATATAACCGGGCAGTCCCCAAAGGGCCGATTCGCCTTTCCCAGCGTCATAATTGGAAGGGGTTAAGCTCCTCCAAATGTGCCCAGCCTCTCCATAGCCCATTGAGTGCCCGTCGGGGGCCATCGAAGGGTTTTGAGGACCGCCGTCGAAAAGCCCTTCTATGTCTGGATGTCGACTGAGCATTCTAGTGCAGACCGATGTGCCACTACGATTGGCGCCTAAGACGAAGATTGGGCTCAGCAACGCTGCGTCTTTTCGGTGGTCGACTGTATAGGACCGGATCCGGTGTTTAAGCGCGATGGCGAGACTCTTGATCCTACCGAGCCTCATCATGGCCGTGGCGCCATCACAATGCGATGAGGTCCAGACTCCGCAACCGATTTTTCGACTAGCATGAAGGTCTTAACCGCGGTTCAGACTTTCGATTCGGCTAATAGGTTGAATGGGAAGGACTGCAGCGGAAGATCACGGTCCTGGCCCATGAGAACAACAGCGAATCCAATTCCTTTGCCAGAGGGGTCGGACCTTGGATCGTAAGAAGGCAGATAGACTTCAATATCATCCCGTTTGGGCTTTAACCAATTATTAATGATATCGAGGTCGATCCGAATATCCGGGTATTCGTCATAAAGGAACCGGTCGTCCCACGGCACCATGAAGTCGTCTATGAGAATTATGCCTTTTTCGCAACGTTCGGCGATGATGGTCAGTTCGTCCGGCAGAGGCATGAATTCGTTCCAATGGGCGTCCAGATAGAACATCGGATTGTCACCGATGGCGCCGCCATTGCAGACTTGATCAAGGAAATCAGGGCTGCTGGCTTTGTACTGAGTAACCCCCCGGGCCCATGCCAGGTTTAGCTTGCTCACCAGGTGATGGGTGGGATTCAACTCCGCCGTGAATACCGGCGTCTTGAACACCCGGTTGGTGTAGCCGGCGGTGTTGCCGTATAACGTTCCGGTTTCAACGAATGAGCTACATTCGTAGCGTTTGTGGAGCCGCCAGAAAATATAGGCTCGAATCGCCTCAAGGTTGAACCCCATCACCTTGTGCCGTCTGCAGAACCGAACCAATTCCTCAAGGCTATTGATATCTTCAGGGAAGCGGTGTGTAGTCAGATAGCGCCACCAAAACTCTGGGACATTGCGGTGTGTGACATTTAGCTTCCACCAAGATGGGCTGGTCAGCTTAAGCCATTTGTTCACGGAGCAAATTCCTTGGGCAAACTTCCTATTATTACGGCAAGAGGGCGGGAAGCGCCTGGTCTCATTTAATCCCTGCTGCTTTAAGGATCCTGGGTCCGTACGTGTTTGGATCAAAAGCTAAGAGGGAGGCGGGGGCTGCTCGCCGCATAGCTTGTATGCGCTCTTCATCGTCTAGAACTCGGGAGAGGCGGCTAGCCAGGGCCGATGGATCGGCGTTCATAAAGATGGCGTTTTCTCCGTCTTGCGCATAGAGTTCTGCAGCTCCAACCTCAGGGCGCAGCACCGGTATGCATCCGCAAGCCAGCCCTTCGATGGGCGGCATTCCAAAGCCTTCAAAGTCGGACGGAAATATTAGAAGGCTATGGCCGAGATATAAGTCTCGCAATTCAGTCTCAGGAAAATTTTCAACGATAGCAGCGCCGGGCAAAGCTACCTGTGCACAATCACGGGTCCCCGGCCCCCGGCACCACACCGTGACGGACGTTTGGGGACGGAGCTCCTGAAGAATTTGGACAATGTCCGCACCTACCTTGCCTTCTTGATTGTTTTTCCAGAATAGCAAGATGTCCTTGCGGGGCGCATTCACGTCAAATAATTCGCGCTGTTCCCACAGATCAGGAGACATGGGCGCTGGAACAAGTGGCGGGTCCACTACGTGGTCCGACACTTCTTTAGCGATGACCGGAGAGCCGACTATGATCTTCCCCAAGAACGACTTCCGCATTTCCTTGAACTTCTCCCCATGGCCGTGGGAGCGCTCCTCAGGGTGCCACAAAAGATAAATCTGGCGTTGTTGCGGGAACCGGTGTTGGTAATCGGAGACCTGTGCAATTGAATCTAGATATAGCAAATCGAGCCTCTCAAGTTGTTTCTTGGAGGCATACCGGAGCACGAATTTTACCGAAATACGGCCTCGGTGTTCTTTCTGCTCGAGAAGTTCAGAGAATGCGAATTCTCTCCGGCGAAGCCACCGTCTCACGATTGGAATGACGTAGCGCAGCCACCGCAAGGGATTTTTGTCCAAGGTTACGAAATAAAAATACCAAGGAAGTATGGGCACGAAAATGGCGACGTGATATCCCTCTGCTGCCAGCGAAGCGGCGAGGATCGCGGATACCTTTTCGGGTCCGGCACGGATGTTGGCCGGTACAACGATTCCAACAGACTTTATTGGGCCGCCACTGGTGCTGGAAGACATCAACGAATGTTGGTTAGGCATGATGAAAATGTTTTATCGGCTGGAGATATCGTGAGGCGAAATTATATGGGATCTATATTTCCGGCGGATATGGTCAAGACAGGCATTGTCCTCCAGCGCGCATACCGCTATGGTCGACCGCTGGCTAGTGCCGGGGAGGTTTCCGGTCTCCAGGAACTCTACGTGGGTCAGTCCTGTGAGCGATGAATGGTAATGGGCCTTCTGCGCGTCGTGTAATATCACCAAGCCGCCGGGGTCTAGAACGTCCAGGGCGGTTAGCAGACATCGTCTGCGAAAGCGGCCGTCAATAAAAATCAGGTCGAATTGGATATTTAGATCCCGTGGTTGGTTGATGTATCGCTCCACATTCGGGTTGCCGTCATATGCCGCAGCTAGCAAAGACGGGTCTGGAGAATACCCGGCCAGTTCCCAGAAAGGAGGGAAGTCAAAGCA
>CAYMZL010000017.1:11957-12910 GCA_964394825.1 uncultured Dehalococcoidia bacterium
TTCGATGGCGCGCCAACTGAAATCACGCCCGATCGACAATAGGTATTCGGGATAGAAGAACGTGCTTCTGCCCGCTCCCCATTCTAAGATTCGAATCTTGGGGCCGCCGACGTTGGCAAGGACGTCCTTGAATATTGAGATATCTTTAAGAGATTGGGCAGGCAGAGACCGTGCCTTCCAAATCCAATTGGTTCCCACGATAAGAGGATGTTTAATAGCGTGGGGAATGCGTTTCTTAACCGAAGTTGGAATGTTCAAATGAACGAGATTGTCAGAGGTGGGGATTTGCGCAGCTGAAATTTATCAGCAATGCATCGCCGACATGGCGCCGTTGGGGAATTCCTTGATCACCAAAGGGCGTCCGTACTGAGAGGCCATGCCCGTAACCATCATGCGAATCTCATTTGGGTTCAGGCTCTGGGTGTCCTCTGGCGTTAATTCGAATCGGTGGACACCCTGCGCAAGGATAATCACGCTCCAGCTCAGTTTGTTATCTTCTGCATCAGACAGAATCAGTGTCGTCTCAGAATCAACCGATGTGCGGTTCAGCATAACCACGCTGAACTTTGTGTATCGGTCCATTCCCACGGGAATCTCCGGCGCCCATGCTTCGCCCTTGGGAGATTTGTACCAATATCCCGCAGATGCCCGGCCCTCTGAATAGATATGAGTCTTGTCGATACCATGTACAAAACAGAACTGGCCCCGTTGGTTTGAGTAGCCGATGTAGAAGCGGTCCCAGAAGTAAAGGCCCTTTTCGTGGTGAATATGCTCACGGACGGCTCTGGGGATATTGATCTGCACTTCAAGCGTGCCGAAGTTGCCGTCAAACTCGGTTCCTGCCTGCTCCAAAAGGGAAGAAACCCTGTATTTGGCGCCACCGAAAGCCGGTAAGTCGAAAGTTGAGGAGCCGATCGGCAGACCGCCCTTGTCGAAAAGCGAGATCGTGCCCT
>CAYMZL010000018.1:0-12762 GCA_964394825.1 uncultured Dehalococcoidia bacterium
TTCTCTAAATCATTGTTTGACTGATGCGCGCCCTTCGACTCGCTCAGGGTCAGCGGATCAGCCGGCTTTGCGATGGGACGCCCTGGCGCGGGACTAGGATTTTACACGAAAGAAGAACGGAGGGAAGAAGTACGGGCATTGCCCGCTCACTCCGTGACCAGCCCGGCCACGGTGCCGTCGACGTAGAGTATCTCGATGGTGCGGGAGACGGCTTCTTCAAGCTGGGCGTGAGCGGCTTGGTCCAGATGCTGTCCCAGACCGTCCACGATGTCGGCGACGGACTTCCGGCCGTCAACCGCGCCTATCACGGCGGCCACCAGGGGGCTGCAAGGCGTGCCCTCCGGTTGGGAGACGGTGTTCAGCACATTTCCCTGGACGAACTCTCCCTCGGCCAGCACCGGCTTGCGCTGGACCTGTACGCCCTCGGCCAGGCGGGGGACCGCGTTCAGCACCTGGTTGCGCTGGGGATCGGCGGCCAGGTCGGCCAACCATTGGGTCCGGGACCGGCGTTCCGATTCCACGGTGCGGACGCTCTCGATGAATTCTTCCGGCGCCTGGCCCCGGTCCAGCACCACCCGCTCGTAGCCCCGGGGCGGCTGCCCCGCCACCGCCTGGATGAAGCTGTGGCGCGGCGAATACTCGCCGCTGTTGGTGATGCGCCGGGCCTCCCAGAAATAGGACTCGGCGGAAAGGTTGCTGGAGTAGAACAGCCGGGCCATCTCGCGGAACTGGTTGTACTCTTGCAGGTACAGCTCCTGGTACACCTGACCCGCTTCGCCGGCCATCGAAGGGTCGTTGAGGGCCGTGGTCACGTAGGCCGCCGCCAGCACCCCGGACATCAGCGCGAGATGGACCCCGGAAGAGAATAAGGGGTCGACGAAACAGGCGGCGTCTCCGGCCAGGATGAAGCCGGGCCCAAACAGTTTTTCGGCGGTGTAGGACCAGTCCCGCACCACGGTGGGCTCAGAGTCCATCTTGGCCTTCTCCAGCATGACCTGCAGGTGGCCGCTCTGGGCCAACTGGGCTTCCAAGAACGCCTTGGCCCCGTTGCGTCGGATGCCTTCCTGCCCGGTCTTGGCGTCTACCACCGCACCCACGCTGGTCCGTCCGGTATGCAGGGGAATGCTCCAGAGCCAACCGTGCTGATAGGACACGATGAAGATGTTGTTCTGGTCGGGCTCGGGCAGCGGTTGTGCCCCGGTGAAGTAGGCGTACACCGCCAGGTTCTGGAAGAATGGGTCCCACTGTTTCAACTCCAGGCGGCGCGCCAGCAGCGTCGATTGTCCGCTGGCGTCGACCACGAAACGGCATTGCGCCTCACCGGAGACGCCCTCGCCGTTGGTGAACTCCACTCCGACCGCTTCCCCATCGTCGAAGATAATGCCGGTAACCTGGTGGCCTTCCAGCGCGGTTACTCCTTGGGTCTTGGCGTTGTCCAACAGGATCTGGTCGAATTGAGGGCGCCAAACTTGATAGGAATGAGGGTAACGCTGACTGGTCTCTTTGAAGTACCAGCTCCAGGGACTGTCGCCGCTGCCCCAGACCATGGTGGCCCCGTACTTGGGCAGGAAACCCGCGTTTTCCACGGCGGGCAGCGCGCCCAACTCCTCCAGCACCGGGATCGATGCGGGCAGCAGCGATTCCCCCACGTGGTCCCTGGGGAACCGTTCCCGCTCCAAGACCGTCACCTGCCAGCCCTTGCGCGCCAGCATGGTGGCTGCGGCGCTGCCGGCGGGACCGCCTCCAATCACGATAACGTCGGCGCTCAGGTCGAGGCTGGGGTCATTGTTGTTCATAGCGACATATTAGGCGGCGGTGGGTGGAATTGAAATCCCCCCGGCCGGTTGCCAACAGGCCTGGGGGAATCAGATCGCTTGGGTGGGAACTCCGGCTCGGGACTAGTCCTGGCGGTGGCCGTCTTCGGCAAGCACTGGGGACGGCGGTGTCTCTGGGGATTCTTCAATGGGTTTGCCGGTTGCCGTGTCCACCTCGAAGGAGCCTGGCAGTTCCAGGTCGTCGGCAATCTCGCGGACTGCGGGTATGACCTCTTCGCCCATGAGCCTCAGGCTGCGCATGGCGTCGTCGTGGTTCATGGCGCCGTCGCCGTCCCAGAAGAACACGCTGCCGGGCCGGATGTACTCCAGGACGTGGCGTATCTTGGGAATCACGGTCTTGGGAGTCCCGGTGATGATGGTGTAGTCCTTGATCTGCTGTTCGAAGGGCCGGCCCAGGACGCCGCCCGCTCCGCCCCGGGCCGCGGTGGCCACTGATTGGGTGGGCAGCACCCGGTGGCGGGAGGACAGCCCCGGCAGGGCGAGTAGGGCCGGGTTCATGGTTCCTTCGTTGCCCGCCAAGAACGGATTGCTGGGACCTTGGATGAATTTTCGGGCGGTCTGCTCGGCCAATTCCTCGGTCTCGTCCACGTGGACCTTCCACAGATAGCCGAGGTTCTGAGGGCCGGACTCATATCCCTGCTCGGCCGCGGCGTCGTGGTATAGCTGGAACGCCTGCCGGGTCGGTTCCATCTCGGTTGAGAGCATGATGTAGGGGATGCGCTGCTCGGCGGCCCACATCAGCGAGTCGCGGCTGACCACGCCGGGCAGCCAGATCTGCGGATGCGGCTTCTGGTAGGGGCGGACCCAGGGGTTTACGTGGCGGTACTGGTAGTGCTTGCCCTCCCAGCGGAAGGGGCCGGGAGTGGTCCAGGCCTTGATGATGAATTCGTGGGCTTCTTTGAACCGTTCCCAGTTGTAGGGCGGCGGCGAATTGTGGGCCACGCTTTCACGCCCGGTGCCCCGGACCCATCCCGAGACCAAGCGGCCATGGGAGATGAGGTCAATCATGGCAAGCTGCTCGACCAGCCAGAGAGGGTCGTCCCAGATGGGCAGAATATTGCCCATGAGCACGATCTTCGCCCGTTTGGTGATGCGGGCCAGGATGGAGGCTTCGACGTTCATCGCGCCGCCCATGCAGAACGGGGTGCTGTGGTGCTCGTTCAGCATCAGGCCGTCGAAGCCCATCTCCTCGGCGTAGATCTTCTCGTCCAGATAGCGGTTGTACAGATTAGCGCCCAGTTCGGGGTTATATTCGCCGTTGCTGAGGGTCAAGTCCTTGATGGGCTTGCCCGTGGCGCCGAAGAATCCCGACTCGGGGTCCTGGTAAGGCCGTTCGGTGAAGTAGCCGATAAACATGGATCGATTCCCTCTGCTTGGATGCCATGCTGGAATGGGCCGGGCGGCGTGGGCACGCCCGCGCCGCATTATACCATCGGGTTCGTGTTGACAGGCAGCGAATGCGGCCCTCGGGATGAGTCTGGAACGGCGGCATGTACCCGAATGACGGTTGGCGGCATCGAATCAAAGGTTGTAACTTTTTCTTCGAGCAGAGGTTGCCCCGTGAAGCGGTTAAGGATAAAGCGCTTAAGGATAAACCGTTGGACCGCACTCGCGGCAGGGCTATTGGCCCTGGCAGTCGCCTGTGGCGGAGCCGGCCCAACTGCCACGCAAACAGGCGCCGAGAAACCTGAGCCGCTTTCGACTAATCAAGAAGGCATCCCGGAAGGCTCTTCCGTGGCGCCGGGAATCGTTCCGGACCTGGACCGGAGCATCCACAGCGTGCCCCTCGCGGACATCCTCTTCGACACCTTCGGCACAACCAGGGACCGTTTCGTGCCCCTGAGCGAGATCTCAGACGAACTGCAAACCGGCCTCCGGGACGCCATCATGCCGGTGGACCGCCCGGCGTACGGCGGCTCAGACGCGCTACCGTGGTTGACCGACGACGATTTAATCATCGGGTACGAGTCTGGCGCCGAGGCCTTTGCCTTTCCCATAAAGGTTCTCAATTTCCACGAGATCGTCAACGACACCATCGGCGGCGTTCCGCTCCTGATCACCTATTGTCCGCTGTGCTTCAGCGGCGTGGTTTTCAGCCGGGAGGTTGGCGGCAAGACCCTCACCTTCGGCAACACCAGCGCCTTGTATCAGTCGGACTTGGTGATGTACGACCACCAGAGCGGGTCCTACTGGTTCCAGGTGGCCGGGGAGGCCGTGGTTGGGACCCTGACCGGGTCGCGGCTCAAGCCGTTGCCTTCGGCGACCATGCCCTGGGGAGACTGGAAGGCGCTGCATCCCGGCACATTGCTGATCACCGGGACCGACGGACAACCGTCCCTTTTCACTGCGGCGCGTTACGCCAACGGCTTCGGCGGCGGGTATCAAGACCGGATCAACAGCGGGCAGTTCGCCTTTCCGGTGGACGAAGACAAACTTGACGGGCGGCTCTCCGCCGGTGAGATCGTGCTGACGGTGGAGACCGGCGGCCGTGTTACCGCGTTCCCCTTGGGGGTCATCGGCGACGGCGCGGTGAACGCTGAAGTGGGCGGACTGCCAATCGTTGTGTTCACGACCTCGGGCGGCCGGTCGGTGGGCGCGTTCTCCCGCTCCCCGTTGCCCGGTTCTCCGTCCTCCAATCTAGCGGGACAGACGCTGACCTTTGATTACCGGGAAGAAGACGGAGCCTTCGTCGACCGGGAGACCGGAAGCGCCTGGGATTTTGCCGGCAGGGCCCAAGGCGGGCCTTTGGCGGGCAGCCGCTTGGACCGGGTGAGCACCCGCCGGTCGCTCTGGTTCGCGGTGGCCATCGCCTTCCCGGATATCGAGATCTATAACCCCAAATCCATCCCATAAACCCACCGCAAGGGCGCCATAGAACGGCTGCCGCGCTGCGGCGGGACGCGTGCGAACCAGGCGTACGCGGCTTCTAAATCCTCTTGACACCCTTAGGGCTATATGATAAGTTTCGCACGCCTAAAAACAGGCCGGTTCCGATTGGATATTTAGACCACTCCGGTCCCTTTAAGAGAGTCTCTTCATGGAATCCATCATCGTTGCCCTCGCCGCAGGCGGCGCTGCCCTTTTATTTGCTGCTTTCACCGCCATCCGGGTGCTACGCGCCGACCCCGGAAACCAGCGCATGCGGGCCATTGGCGACGCGATACGCGAAGGCGCTGGGACATTCTTGCGCCGGGAATACCTGGTTCTGGCTCCATTCGTCATCGTGGTGGCCGCCGGGCTCTGGCTCCTGATCGATTGGTGGACCCTGGATAACAATATTCCGGAAACAGCCATTGCCTATCTGGTGGGCACGGTCTGCTCGGCCACGGCCGGATTTATCGGCATGAGCGTCGCCGTCAGGGCCAACGTGCGGACCGCCGCCGCTGCCATGCACGGGCTCAACCCGGCCCTGCGGATCGCCTTCTCCAGCGGCACGGTCATGGGCATCACCGTAGTGGGTATCGGACTGTTGGGCCTGACGATCCTCTACATCATCTTCCAGGACATCACCGTGGTCGCCGGGTTCGGCTTTGGCGCCAGTTCGATAGCGCTGTTCGCCAGGGTCGGCGGAGGAATCTTCACCAAGGCCGCCGACGTGGGCAGCGACCTGGTCGGAAAGATTGAAGCAGGCATCCCCGAAGACGACCCCCGGAACCCGGGAGTCATCGCCGACAACGTGGGCGACAACGTGGGAGACGTAGCCGGGATGGGCGCCGACCTCTTCGAGTCCTACGTAAGCTCGATAATCGCCTCCATCGCCCTGGCCACCGCCGGCACCGCCGGCGCTGTCGTCGCCTGGGACGCTGACAAGGCGGTGTTGCCTCTGATGCTGGCCGGAGCCGGGATCGTGGCGGCGATACTCGGCACCTTCGTGGTCCGCAGCAGCGAACAGGCCAGTTTCGGCCAGCTCTTGTGGGCGCTGCGGCGGGGCATATTCGCCTCGGCGATCTTGCTGGCGGTTTTCGCCCTGGTGGTCGTGTTGTCCTTGGACATGGAGATGGAATGGTTCTGGGCGATCATTACGGGCCTGACCGCGGGCATAATCATTGGGCTGTCCACCGAGTACTACACCTCCTACGACTACGGCCCGACCCAGCAGATAGCGGAGGCTTCGCAGACCGGCGCCGCGACGGTGATGATCAGCGGTATCGCCACCGGCATGATCAGCACGGTGGTTCCCTTGGTCGCAGTGGGCTTCACCATAATCATCGCCTTCGAATTGGCCGGTTTCTACGGGGTCGCTCTGGCCGGCGTGGGCCTTCTGTCCACCTTGGGCATCACACTGGCCACCGACGCCTACGGTCCCGTGGCCGACAACGCCGGGGGCATCGCCGAGCAAGCCCAACTCGACCCCGAGGTAAGGCAGCGCACCGACGCGCTGGACGCCTTGGGCAACACCACGGCGGCCACCGGCAAGGGATTTGCCATCGGCTCGGCCGCATTGACCTCGCTGGCCCTGTTGGCGGCCTTCGCCATCGCGGCCGACATCACCACGATCAACCTCTTGGAACACACGACCATCGTGGGTATTCTCTTCGGAGCCATGCTGCCCTTCCTGTTCTCCGCCTTCACCATGAAGGCCGTGGGCCGGGCGGCAATGTCCATCGTGGAAGAGGTGCGCCGCCAGTTCCGGGAGATACCGGGTCTGATGGAGGGCACCGCCGAACCCGATTACAACGAATGTGTGGATATCGCCACCAAGGGCGCCCTGAAGGAGATGATTGTCCCCGGCCTGATGGCGGTGGCGGCGCCCCTGGCCACCGGTTTCGTCCTGGGGGTTGAGGCCCTGGGCGGCATGCTCATCGGCGCGGTGGGGTCCGGGTTCATGCTGGCCATCATGATGGCCACGGCCGGCGGCGCGTGGGACAACGCCAAGAAATACGTGGAATTGGGCCACTACGGCGGCAAGGGCTCGGACGCCCACAAGGCCGCGGTGGAGGGAGACGTCGTTGGCGACCCCTTCAAAGACACCTCCGGTCCGTCTCTGAATATCCTGCTGAAGTTGATGGCCATCGTGTCTCTGGTGTTCGCTCCGGTGTTCCTGGAGGTCACCCCGCTGATCGAAAAGATCACGTAGGCGCAACCAAGTAAAGAAAAGGGCCGGTCAATCGATCGGCCCTTTTTGGTTCTGCGCCAACCCTGTCATTCCGGCCCTTCCGCTGAATGGGAATCCAGAGCAGTAGCATTGGTGTATTTCCTCGGGCTCGGCTGAACACAAACGGGGCGGGTTTGAAACCCGCCCCTACGCCCGCACAACGCAAACCTCGTTCGCAGTTTGCCTTCTACGACGTCCGTCACATTACGTAGGGGTGGGTCTGTGACCCGCCCTGGTTCCATTTAGACAACGTCATCGATGGAATGGCGGGCTATCGACCATCGGGAATAACCGGATTCGTACGTAGGGGCGGGTTTCAAACCCGCTATGTTTCTGTTCAACCGAGTGCCAGGAAACATTCCAGGTCCACCTCTCTGGGTTCCGGCCTCCGCCGGAAAGACGGTGGTTGCGCCTTGTCAAGAATGGTGGGCTTTTTACAGTTGAAGACTATTCGGCCGGTCCCAGGTCGATGATCCGGGCGGTGGCGTCTTCGCCATCGACCTCCAGCATCCCGATGGTGCCCAAGACGCCCCGATCGTGGCGTCTTCCGGGATAGGTCGGGCTACCGGGGTTCATGATCAAGACCCCGTCCCAATGGATGACCAGCTCCTCGTGGGTATCGCCGAAAAGAACGACGTCCACCGGCGCTTTGAACTTGCGGGCCATGATCTCCCGGCCGTTGCCGTTGGGGAACACCAACCCCGTGCCGTCGGGGCTGGTGGGGATCTTGGGGCCCGGCCACTGGATGTCGTGGACCATGCCGATGGACACGCCCTCAGCCTTGACCACTCGGGTTGTAAGGGCCAGCCGGTCTCCCTCTTCCAAAGGGTCCTCGTAGCCACGCACCGCCAGCAGCGGAGCCACCTCTTCCAGGTAATCCAGGACTCCCAGGCACTCAAGGTCGCCGCAGTGGAGGATCAGGTCCACCCCGCGCAGGGCGTCCAAAATCCTCGCCGGCAGGTCCCTGCCGCTGCCCGCCGAATGGGTGTCCGATATCACCCCGATCTTAACGGTCACTGCTTGTCTGCCTGAGGGGCCAGCGCCTCGATGGTGCGGCGGATAGTGGCCAGGCCGGTCCCGTGGGGGAAGTTGGCGATGGGCATGTCGGCCCCCGCCTGCCGGAACTTGGCCAACTGGCCGCGGCATTGCTGGGGATCGCCCAATACCACCACGCTCTCCAGCATCCGGTCCGACAGCGCGGCGGCGGCCTTATCCCGGTTTCCGGAACTCCAGGCGTCCCGAACTGCCCGGGCTTCGGTGTCGAAACCGGCGCGGCTGAAACTCTCGAAGTAAAAGGTTCCCATGCCGCCGATATAGTAGGCCATGTGGGCCCGGAGCAGTTGTTCCCCGTGGGCCAAGTCCTGGGGGCCGTCGGCGGTGTAGCAAAATATGTAGGGAGCAACGGTCACATCGGCGATGTTTCTACCGGCCTTGGCCGCAGCGAGGCCGATCTCTTCCTTCAGGCTGGGCAATCGTCCCAGGTTCGCCCAGACGGGAAGCCACCCGTCAGCCAGTTCCCCGGTCAAGGCCAGGTTCTTGGGTCCCAAACTGGCGACGTATATTGGGACGCGCTCCTGCACCGGCGGGGAGATCATGCGGAACCGGTCCATGCGGTAGAACCGCCCTTGGTGATTGACAGGCCCACCGGCCAAAGCCTTGCGGATGATGTCGATATACTCCCGGGTCCGCGCCAGGGGGGAATCGAAGGGCACGCCGTGCCAGTTCTCCACCACCACCCGCCCGCTGCTGCCCAAGCCCAAGATGGCCCGTCCCTTGGACAAGATGTCCAGGGAGGCGACCGTCTGGGCGATGAGCGCGGGAGTCCTGCTGAACACCGTGACGATGCCGGTGCCCAGACGCAGGTTCTCGGTGTGGCAGGCGACCATGGTCAGCACCGTGAAAGCATCCCGTCCCCAGGATTCTCCGGTCCAGAAGGAGTGATAGCCCAGCCTGTCAGCCTGTTGGGCGATGGAGATCAGGTCTTCGTCGGAGGTTTCCCGGCTGGCGTTGAGAAAGAAACCTATGTCGTTCATATAGAACTCCCGAGGCAAGGTTCCCGTGAAAAAGAGATATAAAGAGATATTTCACCGCCGTAGGGGCACGGTCCCGATGGAATCGGGATGCCCCTACGGCGGTGGGACTTGTCCCTCGAGATTATGGGGGAGAGGATTAGAGGCGCGCCATGACGCGCCATGAAAGGGGTGTTCAGTTGCGGCTTTCCCAGAGGGTGAAGTAGTCGGGCGAGTCGCCTTTGAGAGCCTCCGCCACCTGCTGCTCGTTCAACTTCTGTAGGATGACGGTTTCCCGCTCGACCAGGTCGGCGATGATGTCTCCCCACTGGTCTGACTCGGAGCCTTTGAAACTGGCGTGGATCAGGTCCTTCAGGCCAGCAAGGATCTTTCCGGTGTGGGCGGCCAGGGCGCCGCCACTGACCACGTAGACAACCACCGTCGGAATCTCGTCGTCTTCGTCCACCTGCACCCCAAGCCGGTCGAGGATAAAGCTCATGGCGATGTCCCGCACCGTTTCCTCGATGATGATCGGTAGGTTGATGAAGTGGGAAAAGAGGAATTCGCTGGACGACCGCAGCGCCTCGGAGAACTCGGATTCCACCGCCCGGTAGAACTCCTCGTCAAAAACGTCGTCGGTATTGAGAAGCAACACCTGAGGGTTCTCTTCCCGGGAGTCGATCACCAGGAATTCAGGCAGGTGCGGGAAGATGCAAAGCTGGATGTCCGGACGCCCGCCGCCGGGCAATTGTGGGTTGAACAACTGTTCCATGGGTCCGCTTTCTCCACGCCCAGAGCGCCCTTGAGAGGTGAAGAACAACTATGGTGGGGCAGATTGGGCCGCCACTCTAGTACTTTAACCCTAGCTCCGCCAATTATCCAGCCTCGGTTTCAGGCTGGCAGCCGTGTCGAGGATGATTCCCGCCGAGGGGACCGCCTTGGGCGGGAACGCGCTACAGCAGTTCCGAGATGTCCTGCATCTGCTGGTGGAGCCAGTGGTTGATGTCCTCGCGGCAGACCGACTCGAACAGGCGCGCCGCCCGGTCTTTGCGGTCTTCAGCAGACATGGTGATCGCTTGGTGCAGCGCCTCCATGGTGCCCTCGATGTCGGTGGGAGACACGCTGAGGGCGCCGTGGGCAAGCTGATGGTGCACACCGCTGCTGTGGGACAGGATCAATACGCCGTCGCGGGTATTGACCACCGGGCCTTCTTTGGCCACCAGGTTCATGCCCTCAATGATCGTGTTCACCAAAAGCGCGTCGTACAGCTTCATGCCGGCGATGGCCTGGGTGTAGTTGTTCTCAATGAACGAAACGATGGGTTGCCAGTCCTCGGTCCCGTGGTTGTTGTTGATCTGCTGGACCACCTGCTGTATCTCGTCCATGTACCTTTGATACTGGCGTATGTGGGTGCGGGAAGGCACCAGGAAGGCAAGGAACTTGACCTTGCCTTTGAGTTCGGGATAGCGGGTCAGCATCAGTTCGTAGGCCCGGAAGCCGCGGACGATGTTCTTGTTGGGCTCGGCGCGGTCGATGCGGACGATGGTTACTTCTCCGGTGTCCGCAGCCAGCTTGGCCTCATAGTCCAGGGCGCGAGGGGAGTTGGCGATGCGTTGCACTTCCTCCACGTTGATGGAGATGGGGTAGACCTTGACCGAGGTGGTGTGGCCGTTCCGTTCCACCGTGTGGCTGTTCCGGTCCACGGTCACCTCCGGGACGAACTCTTCAACCGTGTCCAAGAAGCATCGGACATCGCCGATGGTCTGGAAGCCCAGCAGGTCGGTTGCGCAGAGCGACTCGCAGATGCGCCGGGTGATGTAGTCGGGAATCATGTGCCAGTACTGGGGCGTGGGCCACGGTATGTGTATGAAGTGCTGGATGACGGCCTCCGGCACTCCTTGGCGCACGAACTCGGGCATCAGGTAGAGGTGATAATCGTGGCCGATGACTATGGGGGCCTGCTCCAAGGCCCGGGCCTCATCGATCACGGCGTTGGCGAAGGCCTGGTTCACTGGGATGTAGCCGGTTTCCCAGGCGTCATGCACCGCGGCGTCGACGTTGGGGTTGTAGGGCGGGTTCCACATGTAGTGCTGCAGGAACCAAAGCAGCGGATTGCAGAGGACGTTGTAGTACTTGTGGTAAACGCGCCGGGGCGTCACCACGTAACGCAGGTTAATCTTGTGCCCGGGGAGGGGAGATCTTAGGTGGGGGCCCTGGCCGTTGTTGGAGACTACCCGGTCGCCTTCACCCATGGCGCTGGCCACCCAGGTGAACTCGAATTTCTGGGCCAGCGAACTGAAGGCGGTGACCACGCTGCCGCTGCCGCGGCGGGCTTCGGGGCGGCCTTCGCTGGACATCTGGTGCTCAACCGGGCCGCGGTTGCTCACCAAGATCAGTGGCCGCCGCGAGAAAACGGCTTCGCAAAGTTCGTGGAGTTCGGCTGCGTCAGCCATGCTGCATTCCTGTCAGGACCCTTTTAAGCATCCCGTCACCAAAGTCAGAGACAAATCGAGCCGTGGCTGTTTTGTCCTGAATAGCCATTTGCCCTTAACGAATCCTCAGGCAAATGGCCGGAGGTGAGCAAATTGGCCTTATGTACTCGCAGGAAGTGCAGGCAAGTCGACACTATCACCGGCAGATTCCCATTGTCAAGATAGAGGCCGGCCGCCGGTTTTCAGCCATGCACCTTCCGTCCGTGCGCCAGGCCGGCCAGCCTGGCGATGGCTGGGACCACCTCGGCCAGCGCGGACACGGTGACGTCTGGTTCGGTTTCGGGATCGTCTGGGTCCTCTCGTTCGTAGAACCCGGTGATCCAGACCGTCTTCAGTCCGCACCGCTTGGCGCCCACCACGTCGTTCAGCACGTGGTCGCCCACATGGATCGTCTGCTCCGGGGATGCGCCCAATGACCGTAGGGTCATCATGAATATCTCGGCGGATGGCTTGGCCAGTTTGACCTCATCGGAGAATGTCAGGGTGTGGAAGTAGCTCAGCATCCCCCGCTCTTCCATGTAGGAGCGGAAGGTGAACCCCGGGGTCATCGCAGTATTGGAGATCAGCCCCATCCTCAGGCCCATGTCCTTGACCCCTTGGAGGACTTGGACCGCGTCCGCGTGGGCCGGCGGCGGGTGGACCAAGAAAGAGTCCGAATAGGACCGAGCAATCTCATCCATGGTTTCACGGTCCAGGCGGCCGGCCAGGCCGGGGCTGATATTGTTGACGAAGATTGACACCTGCTCCCGAAAGCCCACGTCCAGACCGCCGTCCCGTGTCTCCCGGCATTGCCGGAAGCAGGACTGGTAGGCTTCGCGGATATGTTCCAGGTCAAAGACCTCGCCGAAGTCGGCCAGGGCCGACCGGGCGCCCTCAAGCCGGACCAGGGCGCGGGCCTGTCCCAGGTCCTGTTCGTCCAGTAACAGGGTCTGCCAAAGGTCGAAGGTAACGGTGGTGATCTCCGCCAATGCTGCCGGCCCTCCAGATATGCCGGCTCCTGAATATCAATATTGGGTATAGATGCCGTTTCAGGGCCGTAAGGGGATTCTACACGAAATATGAAGCCGGTTAGCCGTGCGGTTCAGCCCGGATGGATTCTCGCCTGAATGGGGCGATCTGCAGTACGTAGTGGCAGTGGCTGGCCGCCTAGAGCGGCGGGCGGCGGGTGTGCCAATCGGTGGCCTGTTCGTAGGCGTGGGCGGCGCGCAACACCGTCAACTCGTCGAAGGGCCTACCCGCCAGTTGCAGACCGATGGGCAGTCCGGCGTCGGAGAAGCCGCAGGGCACCGATATGGCGGGGAACCCGTTGATGTTATAGGGCCTGGTGTACT
>CAYMZL010000019.1:0-12697 GCA_964394825.1 uncultured Dehalococcoidia bacterium
AGACGGGCCACTCGGGGATGTTCAATCGAGTGAAATTCGGGATGACTCATGTCTTAGTTCCGCCGGTAAGCCATACTAGGTTTTAGCCACGGGTGGCCCACTCCACAGCTAAAAGTTGTGTGGAGTCCAGGGCTGATACCGGACAGCGAACATGCGGTCAGCACGCAGCAATGCCCCTGGAGTACGCTCATCCACCAAGCCCGCTTGTGAAAGGGCACTGAAACTTACGGTTCCCAAGTACGCTGACGCTAAATCAGAAACAGCAAGCACCAAATCTGGAGATGAACTCGAGGCGCGGCAGGTGGCCCCCTCAGATGACCCTTCCAACTCGAACCGTCCTTCGTTCCAGGGACATACGCCGTCCCTCACCTCCAGCACCAAACGGTCGCTTTGCATGTAGCGCCGGAGCTGTAGAGAAGCGCCGACGTCTATCAGACGCAGCCACATTCCATCACGTGTCGATCTCTGCAGCCGCCGTGGGTCTGCCAGCATCCACGGCAAAGGGTCGTCCACCGGACGCTTAAGGGCCTCCGTGCAGCTGATGAGGTCCACATCAAAGCAAAATCGCCACAATGCGGTATTCGCCTCGGTAGTCGCTGCCATCAACTCGTTCACGACCAGGGTAGTCCCACTAATACGGTACGTTACATAGCCGTCCACTGCCCCGCCATCCTCATAGGCAGCGTAAAACAAGCCTCCTGGGCCACCTTGCCTGTGCTCCGGTGCTTGGGAATCCCGTTCCCATTGGTGAGGCGCCCTCTGGAACACGCCTGGGCGATCCATCGTGCTCCGCCGGAAAACCTCGGGAAGCTCTTTCGTAATATCCACTGGATCGACAAAAAAGATTCGGCCCCGGCTCTCATACTGCCGGGCATATCCGTTGTACTGACGATCAATCATCCATCGCTCGTGCAATGACCCAATACCATATCCGAACCTACGGTAGATCACGCTTTCGCGGGCAAAGAGCGCAGCCAACGGCTCTCCACGCTCGTGGATATCTTTGATCTGATGGTGCATCATCCTGGTCATCAACCCTCGCCGCGTATGCGTGGGCTGCACCGCAATGTTGGCCACCCCTGCTATGACCGCCGAAGCCCCCGGTATGGACATCTCGACGCTGTGGGAGTGAGCACCACCGACGATATTTCCTTGGTCGAACACAGCGATGGAACGCTCCAGATCGAAATGCGGCCTCAGGACCTCTGGGTCATGGTCCAACCGGTTGCCATGAGCCCGCGCCTCGGCATGAAGCCACTGAACAAACTCCTCAGTGGTTACGGTCCTCATTTCCAGCATCGAGTTTGCTCTCCCTGTCTATCGATCAATTCCACCAAATATATTGGACGGCCTCGCTGTGCTTTGTACAATAGCCGCCCTGGCAGCCGCTTGTGGCGATTCCACAGGTGGTAGATTAAAACAGCCACAAACTGGTTGTAGGCGCACTTTAGCATAGACACGAGTACCCCAGACATGGCGTGTTGTATCTCCGCGTTTAGGGTGTTTATTCTTGTTAGGCAGCCCAAAAGGTGAACGCAATGTTGACCCTGCAAACCGTTGTCAACCAGATTCTGGAGGCTCGAAGCTCAATCTCCCCCGAGCGGAGCGTTCTAACTGCAATCACCGGGATCGATGCCTGCGGCAAGGGTTATTTCACTGAGCGGCTCGTCGGCGCGCTGCAGACGAAGGGCATACGCGCTGTTGCGATCAGCGTCGATGCGTGGCTGAATATTCAGCGCTTTGATGCCTCCAATCCGGCCGAGCACTATTACCATCACGCGATCCGTTTTGAGGAAATGTTCTCTCAAACGATACTTCCACTTCGTGACCACCGTTCCCTGCGCATTGAAATAGACTACGCCGAAGAAACATCAACGGCGTACCAGCGGCGCGTGTACCAGTTCGAGGACGTAGATGTCATCGCACTGGAGGGAATCTATCTCTTGAAGCGTGCCTTCCATGCTCATTACGACCTGTCAATCTGGATCGAGTGCAGTTTCGAAACGGCGTTGGAGCGCGCCGTAACGCGAGGGCAGGAAGGCCTACCGCCTACCGAGACCATTCGAGATTACCGGACCATATACGTCCCCGCACAAGAGATCCACTTCCAGCGGGACAACCCCAAAGGTGTGGCCACTTTGATCGTCAACAATGATGCGAGGCTGGGTCCGGTCGGTTGGTACAGTTGACTCGCCCAACTTGTAAACCGGCATAAGTAGCCCCTCCCGTACCGCAGCGTAGCTTGCTCCAAGGCGTTGTGTGCGCCGCATGGTGGCTGGGATTCACGTCCTAAGATAAGGCATAAGCCTCGTGGTTTGATGCCCCGTTGGAGGAGGGCGGACCGGCTAGCCCACCGGACCCTCGAACATCTTCATCTGACGAGCCGCGAGATCCGGGGAGAAATGCTTGCTCAGGACCCGTCCCGACTCTTGATACGAGGAGCCCACCTTTGGGCCGTACCAGTCCTCAGGCGCTTCGAGCATGCGCTCAAAGGTGAGGGTGCAGACTTTTTGACCCGGCCCAATCATGAACGGGACATCATGAGCCCTGACTTCCAGCACCGGTTGGATCCCACCAAGTCTGCCGTCTTCACCGAACCCGAATCCAGGATCGAAAAAACCTGCATAATGGGTGCGGAGTTCTCCACTGGAGGTCTCATACGCAGTCATCTCGGCGGCAAATTCCGGAGGAATACCCACGCCCTCGGCGGAAGATAACAGGTAAAACTCCTCTGGCTCCAAGATAAACGGGCGGTCCTCATCAGCAAAAACAGGTTCCCAAAAATCTCCTGGATCATAGTAATCGGTCCGCGAGAGGTCGAGGAGCGCACTGTTCTTCTTGGCCCTGTAGCCAATCCCATGTGACGTGCCGGTGAGGTCAACACTAAGCCCAATGGTGTTGTTCTCGTTCGGCTGCGTCAATTGCCCTGGTTGCCCGGCCTTTGGGAAAACCACCGGTTTGGATTGGTGTATCCGTTGGAGTTCCCCGGGCTCACATCTGGAATCTCCCTTAAACAGGCGAAGCTGGTTCAAGGACAAGCTTGTTTTCACTTTGATGGTGAATGACCTCGAAAACACTTCGAGAAAAATGCGTCCCTCATAGCCGGGTACGATATCGTCAAATCGGTCACTGTAGTCCGAGATAACTCTCGTGAAGATATCGAGCCTTCCCGTCGAGCTCTTGGGGTTGGTCCTGGCGCGGATCCCCTGGGGTAGGCGTAGTTCTTCCAGTAGTGGAATCAAATAGGCCCGGTTTTTCTCCAGGATCGCCCCATCGCGGATATCGATCTCGCCGATGGTCAAATCCGGTAATTTGGTCTCGACGGTATCCGAAAAAGGTAAAAAGCTGCACTGGAGGCTATATGCTTTCTCACCCAGACTCAGGTCGAGACTTGCCGGTTGATAATTCTGTTCCTGAATCGTGTATTTGTCGCTGCGGATGATGTTTTCTTGGACCGCTCGTCTCAACCATCGGGCAGGCAGTATCCCGCCCTGCGCTATTTCGTCAATGTCATCGAACATGCTTCACTCAATGATGCCAAACCCTATTGTTTGGTGGAGAACGCAAACAGCCGTGTGCTTCCGACGCCCCGCGTTATGGGGGCAGCCGCAAATTCGGGTACAAAAAAAGCCCGCTGCCCCAGGGCAAACGAGCAATTTTTTATCAGCGCCACCGTCCTCCCGACCGTGCCGCGATAGTATATTGTGGTAGTTCAAGTGTCAAGGCAGTGTCGCCGGTCCGTTGACGAGCATGTGTTCGAGGCGCCGCCGGCCCTTGAACTCCTAGATCTGGCGACGGCGATCGATATGACCTGGCAAGAGTTCGCACAACAAGACCCCGAACTAGCCGCCCTGGGCCAAGAGCGGCTGGACCGCAATGGGTTGGTGATGCTGGCCACCCTGAGGAGCAACGGGTGGCCTCGTATCTCGCCGGTGGAACCACTGTTCTGCAACGGCCAACTTTACCTGGGCATGATGTGGCGTTCCCAGAAGGCGTTGGACCTGCTGCGGGACTCTCGTTGCACCATCCATAACGCCGTATCGGACCGGCAGGCCACGGAGGGCGAGTTCAAGGTCTACGGGCGAGCCCTCAACATTACGGACCTTATCGAACGGGAGAAATTCGCAGAGGCGTTATTCCAAAAGACCGACTGGCGGCCCGAGGAGCCGGAAGACCACTGCTTCGCCATCGACATAGAAAGCGCCGCGGCCAACACCTTCGTCGGGGAAGAGCTCCAACACCAGGTCTGGAAGGCCGGTTAAGGCCCCTGGTCCACCTCTGCGTCCAGCAATTCCTGGGTGGCGCGGGCCAGGAAGTTGGCGTCGATGGCGCCGACGCTTTTCTCGAAGATCTTGCCGCCGGAGGTGATGAAGACGGTGGTGGGCATGGCCGTCACGCCGTATTTGCGGGGCACGCTACCATCATCGGTCCAGCCTGCCGGATAAGTCACGCCCAACTCCCGCAACAGAGCATCGGCATCGTTGTGGGAGCCCAGGCCGGTAAAGATCCCGATGTCGATGCCCAACAGCATGACATCGTCCTTGAATTCCTCGTAGAACACCTGGAACTGGGGCATCTCGGCCCGGCAGGGCGGACACAACCCAGCCCAGAAGTTCAGCACCATGGGCCGGCCGTGGAGCCTGGCCAGATTACCCTCCCGGAAGCCTATCTCATTGGCCCCCTGGTAAAGACTGAACTCGAAGTCAGGCGCGTTGGACCCCTCGCCGCTGCTGCCGCTGCTGGAGGCCACCGCGAATACGATCGCCGCCACGATGGCAACCGCGGCCGCCGCTCCCATCCCGTAGGTCATGATTTTCTGCCGCTGATTTCGTGCGCCTTGCCGGGCCCCGGCCGAGACGCGGCCGCCGCTCCTTCTTCCACCCTTGGCCATCGCCAGCCTCCTTGTATGCAAACAGACAATTATGTGATGCCTTCAAGCCCGGTAAGGTTCGGTGGGGTTAGACATCGGCCGAGTTTAAAAGCCGGCTTGGCGAGGCCTGGTTATGTCTTCCGGCGCGCCGGTTCTTGTCCCGATTCCGGCCCCCGTGCTATCATTGCCTCAGCCTCAGATTCCGGCCTAAAACGGCGGCCGGAGCCCCTTTCCCCAGGCTCGAGACTCGTAATTGAGCAGCCAACAGGACCGTCAGGTCTACCTATCCGTGGATGAGCCCTTCACCGGCAGTATTCTCAGCGATATCCTGGGAGATATTCCGGGAGATGTTCCGGGCACGTCCACCGAAGATTGGCTGATGGGAATAGCGAAGGCAGCCCTGGATGTGGCGCTGGAGGGGACGGAAACGGCGCAGATGAGCCTGCTGATCACCGACGACGAAACTGTCCGCAGCCTGAACGCCCGGTTTCGGGGACTGGACGAGGTGACCGACGTGTTGTCTTTCTCCGCGGACCACCCCGGCCACTGGGAAGGCGAAGCAGAGCCGCCCGGGGACACCGGCGGCTTCGATTTCATCATGCCGCCCGGCGAGCCTGCTCCCCTGGGCGAGGTGATCGTGTCCTACCCTCAAGCGCAACGTCAGGCGAAAGAGCGGGGCGCGCCCCTTGAACATGAGTTGGCCCTTCTGGTAGTACATGGAGTGCTGCACCTGACCGGCCACGACCATCTGGACCCCGAAGAAACGGCCCTGATGCAGTCCAAAGAGCGGACAGCCCTGGCAACACTCGATATCCAAGACTAAACATGCAAAACTAAACATGATGGAGACCCACCTGTCATGACCGGCCAGGCCATAACCGATCCTGCCGCCGCCCAGGTCTTCTACCGCAAGTGGCGGCCTACCAACTTCAGCCAGTTGGTGGGGCAGGAACACGTCTCCACCACACTGCGCCAGGCCATCAGGCAGGGCCGGGTTTCCCACTCCTATCTGTTCTGCGGTCCCCGAGGCAGCGGCAAGACCACCACCGCCCGAATCATCGCCAAGGCGGTCAACTGTCTGGACGTTCAGGACGGCGAACCTTGCAACGCCTGCACCAACTGCCAGTCGATCAATGCCGGCCGGTTCATGGACATCATCGAGCTCGACGCCGCCAGCAACCGGGGCATCGACGAGATGCGAGACATCCGGGACAAGGTGAACTTCGCCCCGGCCCAGGGCCAGCGCAAGGTCTACATCATCGACGAAGCCCACATGCTGACCGACGCGGCCTCCAACGCCTTTCTGAAGACCCTGGAAGAACCGCCGGCCCACGTAATCTTCGTTCTGTGCACCACGGAAGCCCACAAGATCCTGCCGACCATCATCTCACGGTGCCAGCGCTTCGACTTCCGCCGCATCGCCTCGGAGTTGGTCTACGGCCGCCTGGCCGACATCACCGAAGCCGAGGGCGTGAGTGTCGATCCCGAAGCATTGCGCCTGGTGGCCCGCCACGCCTCCGGCAGCCTGCGGGATGCCGAAAACCTGTTGGAACAACTGGTCGTCTCCTCTACCGGCGGCGTCACGCTGAAGCAGGTCGAGGAGCTCTTGGGCCTGGACAACAGCGAAAGTTCCCTGGAATTGGTCAAATACCTGGTCATGGGCAACACGTCGGCCGCGCTGTCGGCGGTGAACCGGGCCGCTTGGGGCGGCACCGACCTACGTCAACTACACAAACAAACCACCGAGCTGCTTCGGGCCGTGATGCACCTGCAATGGGGCTCAGAAGACGCCGTGGACCTTTCTGAGGATGTTACCGCGCAGCTCAAGGAATTGGTGGGCAACCTGCCGCCCTGGCGAATCGTTCGAGGCCTGAAGATCTGGGGCGACGTCAACATGCGCTACGACGCGCCGTCCACCCTGCCCTTGGAACTGGCCGTGGTGGAGATCTGCGAAGACACCGCCCCGCCGGCGGCCCAGCCTGCTCCCGCCGCGCCTCCCGCACGGTCCGCAGCCCCCGCCCCATCGACCCAAACGGGCCGATCGCCTCGTGGCGGCACCGGCGCCGCGCCGCCTCCACAACGCCGAGCGGCGGATGAAGGACGGCCTACGGGCCAGCGCAGGACTGCCCCAGACCCTGGCCCCATCTCTGAACTTGGCGTACAGTGGCTGGCGGCGGTTAAAGTATTGGGGCGTCACAAGGGCAGGAAATATAACCTGGGCGCCCTGCTTCGCGACTGCAAAGCCAACGCCGTCTCTCTGGATGGCAACACCCTGGTATTGGGCTTCTCCAACAAGGCCAACCTGGAGCGGATGGAAGAGGAGATGGAGGACCCGGGGTCCCGCCGTCAGGTGAGCGAGGCCGTCGCCGACTCATTCGGAGCAACCTACGAGCTCCGCCTCACCCTGGCCAACGGGACCGGGGCCACCGCCAACACGGCAAAGACCGCTCAACAGAGTTCTCTGGTCCGCACGGCACTGGGGATGGGCGCCAGAGTCCTAGAGGAGATCGAAGAATGAACCGCAACATGATGCGTCAGGCGCAGAAGCAACTGGCCCAACTGCAGAAGATCCAGGAAGAACTGGAGACCGTCACCGTTGAGGGCAGCGCCGGCGGCGGCGCGGTGAAGGTGGTCATGACCGGCAAGCAGATCGTGGAGTCGGTGACCATCGAGCCCGAGGCCGCGGAAGAGGTGGAACTGCTCCAGGACATGGTGCTGGCCGCGGTGAACGACGCATCCGCCAAAGCCCAGGAACTGGCCGCCCAGAAGATGAGCGTGGTAACCGGCGGCATGAACATCCCGGGGTTCTCTTAGTACAATAGCTCCAAGCTAGTAGTAAACATCATGACGATCACTTCATTGGCAGACGAGATTGGGCTCCCGTCGTTTGATAAAGCCCTGGTCAAGGGGTTCCCTCAAGAACATGAGGATTCAGTTAAGGCTGCGTCAAGCTACCTCGCAGACCGGATCCGAGAGGACACTGTCGTTGCCAAAGACATAGATTCTTTCATCAAAGATACTCTTAACCTTCTTCCAAAATCCAAGCGGCCAGACGTTTTGGAGTTCCTATTAGCCAAGAAGGGGATACTTCTCTGCCAGGCAGGCGCCATCGAAGATGGCCTCAAATTCTATAACGAAGCGTTGGCGGTAAAAGAGACACCATCTACTTGGGCGCTCAAAGGGGCGGCTCTCCTTCAAGTAGATCGTCTTGATCAAGCATTTGACGCTTTCGAAAAGGCCTTTGAGTTACGCCAGGAGTTTGGGGCCCAGAAACAAGCGTATCTGAACGACCTAATCATCGCTTGGAGTACCAGCGCTCAACTACGCGGGCTCGGCGGAATCCTTGAGCAGGATGTCTCAGAAGCTCAGAAAGGAGTGGAAGAATTCCTCGGCGTTTCATCCAAGGCCAACGCCGAAGGGCTGGGCGCCTCGTTGGCGCGTCTAGCAGTGGATGAGACTGCGTCCGCCAACTTGAAATCCGCTCTGGAAGAGCTCGAACTTATGGTGCGACTCTTATCAATCAAAGACCCGTTTGAGGGTTGGCGCGAATTGTCCAAAGCGATTAGCGCGGTTTGGCCAAAAGATGTCTCCGCCGTGGAAGCCATTCGACAGCAGCGTGGTTAATTGGAATCAATAGTCGTTGATTCAAGTATTCTCGTCTCCTCCTTCTTGGTGCATGAGGAGAAGCATCAACAAGCACTCGAGTATATCAGCGGTCTTCAGCGAGGTGATTACATTTTCCATCTGCCCATGATAGTCATTGTCGAAGTAATCGCCGCCATCAGCAGACATCCGACCGCTAATAGGCACGCGCTGTTGGCTAGGGCAGGCCAAAGTCTAAGGGCCTGGGAGCAGTCTGGGAAGATTTCGCTTTATCCCCTTGACCGGGAGCGTCTCGAACTTTCGGTGACAATCGCTCAACGAAACCGTCTGCGAGGCGCAGATTCAGTGGTCGCCGCTCTCGCTGAAGAATTAAGAATGCCTCTCAAGACCTTCGATGGAGAACTTCTCACTCGATTCTCCCAGGCTTCAACATGAGCACCGACAACATCCCCGGCGCAGCCCCTTCTTTGGCCCGGTTGGTGCAGGAACTGAACCGGCTGCCGGGCATTGGCCCCAAGAGCGCCCAACGCCTGGCCTATTACATCATCCGGTTGCCCGACGATGAGGCCTACGCCCTGGCCGACGCCGTGACCTCGGTCAAGCAGAACATCGTCTACTGTGAGGAGTGTCAGAACCTGACCGACGCTTCTCCATGCCCGGTCTGCTCCGACCCCCGCCGGGACCGGTCCATGCTCTGCGTGGTGGAGGACCCCCTGGACGTGCTGGCCATGGAGCGCACCCGGAGCTTCCACGGCCTGTACCACGTACTCCACGGCGTGATCTCGCCCATCAACGGCGTGGGGCCCGACCAGTTGAAGCTGAAGGAGCTATTCAACCGTTTGGCGCGCCCGGAACTGGTTGAAATGGTAGTGGCCACCAACCCCACGCTGGAGGGCGAGGCCACGGCCATGTACATCCGCCGCCACCTGGGCCGAGACGACCTGCGCATCACTCACCTTGCCAGAGGGCTGCCGGTGGGTGGATCATTGGAATATAGCGACGAGACCACCTTGACCCGGGCGTTTCAGGGCCGCCAGGAGCTCTAAGCATGGCCCCTCCCAGGACATACCGCTGCGAAGCCATCACCCTGAGCTACACCCCTCTGGGCGAGGCCGACCTGCTGGTCACCATGTACACCAGGGACCAGGGGAAGGTCCGGGCCGTGGCCAAGGGCGCCAAGCGGTCGACCAGCAAGCTGGTGGGCCACTTGGAGCCTTTGACCGTGGTTAGGATGTCCATGGCCCACGGCCGAAGCATGGACATAATCTCCCAGGCGGAGGTCCTGCAGGGCTTCGCCGCGCTGAAAGATGACCTGACCGGCATCACCAAGGGCCTGTACCTAGCGGAACTGGTGGACGGCTTTGGGGCCGAAGGTAGCGCCAACCCCGGCCTGTTCCAGTTGATCGTCGACACCCTCCGGGCGGTGGAGGCCGACCCAGCCTCGGACATGCCCCTGCGGTTCTTCGAGTTCCACCTGTTGCAGGTGTCTGGACTGATGCCCGAACTGTACCACTGCGTGGAGTGCCGGCAGGAACTGGAGCCCGATGCCCACCGCTTCAGTCCCAACGTGGGCGGCACCCTGTGTCTAGATTGCAACCCCGACGACGCCCATCTGCGGCCCCTGTCGCTACGCGCTCTAAAAGTGCTGCGTCTCGTAGACCGGAGCAGCATTGCCGAGGCCTGCAAACTGTCCATGGACGACAGCCTGGCCGAGGAACTGAAGAGCCTGCTTATTACCACCGTGGCCTATTGGCTGGGTAAGGAAATTCGCTCTAACTCGTTCCTGGAGCGCCTACACAAAGAATCCCGTTCTGAGGTATATATTGAAGGCTTGTAGCTCATTTTTGAGCGGGGCCCGCGGTTTCATGCCTACAAACAGGGCGTCCGTTCCTCGATAGAAGGGTAAAGTTGTGTTTACCAAGATTTTGATTGCCAACCGGGGCGAGATCGCTTGCCGGATCATTCGCACCTGTCAGAGGTTGGGAATAAAGACCGTCGCCGTATACTCGACGGTCGACCAGGAAGCCTTACACGTCAAAATGGCCGACGAGGCCTATCTGGTGGGCGAAGCTCCGCCCCACGACAGCTACTTGAACATGGATAAGATCCTGCACGCCGCCAAGGCGTCGGGCGCCCAGGCCATCCACCCCGGCTACGGTTTCCTCTCTGAAAACGCTGAATTCGCCCGTCTCTGCCAACAGGCGGGCGTTTGCTTTATTGGGCCGGAGCCGGATGTCATCGAGAAGATGGGGGACAAGCTGCGCTCCCGCAAGGCGGCCCGCAAGGCTGGGCTCCCCATCCTTCCGGGCACCGACGAAGCGGTGGACAACGAGCACGCCGCAGCCAAAGCTTGGGAATTGGGCTTCCCGCTAATGGTCAAGGCAGCCGAGGGCGGCGGCGGCATCGGCATCCACATCATCGAGTCCCAAGACGAATTGATGCCCCTTATCGACCGGACCCGGCAGGTGGCGGAAAGCGCCTTCGGCAGCTCCCGCCTGTTCTTCGAGCGTTACCTGAAGGACGCCTCCCACATCGAAGTCCAGCTCATCGGCGACCAGCACGGCAACCTGCTCCACCTTTACGAACGCGACTGCTCGGTGCAGCGGCGCAACCAGAAACTGGTGGAGGAAACTCCCACATCGGCCAAGCTGACACCCCGCCTGCGCCGGCGGGTCTCCAGTCTGGCGGTCAAGCTGGGCCAGTACGTCGGCCACACCAGCATGGGCACAGTCGAGTTTCTGGTGTCTTCCGACGGCAGCGTCTACTTCCTGGAGATGAACACCCGGCTCCAAGTGGAGCACGGCGTAACCGAACTGGTGACCGGGCTGGACCTGGTCGAACTACAACTCCGGGTCGCCGCCGGCGAGCCCCTGCCCATTGGCCAAGACGACGTCTCGATCAACGGCCACGCCATCGAGGTCAGGGTTTACCCGGAAGACCCCGAGACCTTCATGCCCGACGCAGGCGAAATCACAGACCTGCATCTGCCTGAGGGCGAACACATACGCATCGACTCCGCGCTTTGCAGCGGTTACACCGTTGGGTTAGACTACGAGCCGCTATTGGCCAAGATAATGGCCTGGGGAGAGGACCGGAACCAGGCGATAAAGACCCTGCAGAGGGCCCTCTTGGAGTTCCGGCTGGAAGGCGTTAAGTGCAACGTCCCGATGCTGCGGGACATTCTGGCCACCAAGGAATTCGCGGCCGCCACCCACCACACCGGCTCCATGCCTGTATGGATCGAAGAGTTCCAGAACCGCTCACATAATAACGGCGTCAACGGAAAGATGTTTAAGAATAGCAATGGGCACAAGAACGGCCAGGAGAATGGGGAACGCGAAATCGCCGCCGCAATCGGCGTTTCCCTTGCAATGGCCATGAAATCCGCACAGCCCCTCGCGCCCGCCGTCTACAGCCCTTGGCGCGCGTATGGGCGCCGGGAGCAACTCCTCTCTCGGACACAGGGGAATCGGGGTTGGCGGTAACCACACTTCGAATCAAGGTTGGGGATAACTGGTACAGCGTCGAAGTAGGTGAATTGACCAATTCCCCGGTCGAGGTCACCGTCGAAGGCGAGACCTTCCTGGTGGAAGTCGCAGGCCTGCCCAAACAACCCCCGGCCCGCCCCCGCCGTGGACGCACCCAAACCCCGGGCATCGTGATCCCACCTCCTCCCACCCGGGGCTCAGCCGGCAGCGTACCGGACAACATCATTGCCTCGCCCTTGTCCGGACGGGTCATCTCCATCCTAGTTCGGCCCGGAGACCGGGTCTCCACCGGTCAGGAAGTGTGCGTGGTGGAAGCCATGAAGATGGAGCAGAGCATCCGCGCCACCCGTAACGGCATCGTCAAAGAAGTCCTGGTCCAGCCCATGGACTCGGTCCGCACCAACGACCCTCTGATCGAACTGGAATAGGGCCTTTTCCGTCCCCCCCTCCTCCACCGGTTCCCTGCGACCGAATCCCCTGCGTGCGTTAGCCCCCCGCTTGTATTATCATTGGTTGATTAAAATTGGGGCGTCTCTTCCTAGGCTGCGGCGTTCCTTAACCGCGGGCGAAAACTAGGAGGGTAGAATCATGAAGTATGACTACATCGTGGTAGGCGGAGGTTCTGCTGGGTGCACCATAGCCCCGCACCTATCCGAAGTCCCGTCCAAATCTGTGCGGTTGTTGGAAGCAGTCCCGCACTATCCCACATTGTACCACCCTCCCGCCGACATAAGAT
>CAYMZL010000020.1:0-12622 GCA_964394825.1 uncultured Dehalococcoidia bacterium
TTCTGGTCGCGCTACAGGTTGGGGCCTTTCTTAAGACCGTAGCCCGCCATCGCCGGGGGACGAGCCGGCCAGCACAGGAGGGCCTGATTTGAAGTACGACGTGATCGTGACCGGCGCCGGTTCCGCCGGCAGCGCCTTCGAGAGGCGGAGCGGTTACAGCCCGTCGATGAAGGCCGAGAACAGATCTGACCCTTCCCAGCGGACCAGCACGCCGGGTCCCAGACCGTTACTCCACACTTTGCCGTTGGCGGGGTCCACGGTGATGGACACGTCCCCGGATTCCTGCATCAACTCTATGTGGCTCATGACCTCGCTGAAGGCCAGGAAGAAATTTTGCTCTTCCAACTCCCGGTCCGAGAAATATCTTCTGGTGAGGGAAGCCAGGTCCATCGGGCCGGTCTTCATCACATCAGTCAGTTCGTGGCACCGGTTCCGATGGTGTTCCACGATCTCCGTGGCCCTCTCCACCCCGATCGGATTGAATATTCCCTTGTGAAAGGCCCGGTGGGCCGGCAGGACGCTGATGTCGTCATCCAGATCCGCCATGCGCTTCAGCGACGTGAGCATGACCTTTAATCCGTAGATATCGTTAGCATCCCGGTAGGCGGCCGGCAAGGTCGACTGGAAGCTGGTGTAACTCATCGCCACGGTCGGGTGGGGCGTGATCAAAGGCAGGATGTGGTCTCCCGAAAACAGTACCTGCTCAAACAGGATGCACAGTTCGTCGGGTGAGTGGCCCGGCGTGTGGTAGAAGGTTAACCCGCCCGACTGGTGTTCGTCGGTCACCGGGTGGTCCAGGGTCAACCGGCGGTTAAGATCGTGGTGCTCTCTCACTGATGCCACGGTCTCGGAGGTCTCGAAGGCTTCGAACCCTTGGACTTCCCGCCGCCAGCCCATCTCCATCTCCCAACGGTCGGCCTGCAGCATGGAGCCGTAGATCTCGTGGGCCCAGAGCTCCGCGCCGCTCTTTCGGACCACCGATGGGCAGCTCCCGTCGTGGTCCATGTGGCCGTGGCTGACCACGATGCGGTCCACCGCGGTTAGGGAATGTCCCAGTTGCTCCAGCCCCTGCTCCAGATAACTCACCGACCCAAAACAGCCCGGGTCCACCAGTGTCAGACCGGCGCCCTCAACCACGTAGCACCAAGTCGGTCCCAGGGTCGTTTTCCACGACTGGGGTACCCCGATGGCCTTGATCACGGCCCCGGTGGGGGAGGTGTATTTTATGAGAGTTCCGTTTCCTGAATCGTCGCCTCGTTTGATGATTTCAGTTTCTAGCATCGGTTCCTGTTTCAAGTTTCGTAGCGCCGGGGGCGCTGATCCGTGAATTTGTCCATGGGCATCCGGGGACAGACACGCATGGGCATACGCGGGACAGGGCAATCGAGGCCGTGGGAATGGTAACATCTTGTCTGCGAGATAAAAAGCTGAGGAGATGAAGTTATGGCCCAATCGATCGGGATCGTTGGATGCGGGGCCATAGGCGAATCCCTGCTGCGGGCGGCCGACTCCGGCCGGTTGAACGTGCCGGTAGCCGGTGTTACTAGCCGTGACGAGGGCCGGGCCCACGAGTTCCTTGGCACCCTGAATTCCCCTCCTCCCTACCTGGACCGCCAGGAGCTTATCTCCCGGTCCGGCCTGTTGGTTGAGACGGCGGGCGGCCATGTCGTCCCTGACCTGGCCAGAGAGACCTTTGCCGCAGGGAAAGACCTGATGGTCATCAGCATCGGCGCTCTGCTGGAAAATCCTGGAATCATCGAGGAAGCGCGGGAAACGGGTTGCCGCCTGTTGGCGCCTTCCGGCGCGATCGCGGGCCTGGACGGGATAAAATCGGCCTGCGCCGGCCGGGTCGACCATGTGACCATGGTGTCCCGCAAGCCGCCGATCGGCCTGGAGGGCGCGCCTCACCTGGTCGAGAACGGCATCAGCTTGGAAGGCCTGGAGGAGGAGTTGGAGGTCTTCTCCGGGACTGCCCGGGAGGCGGTGAAGGGATTCCCAGCCAACCTGAACGTGTCGGCCGCCGTCAGCCTGGCCGGACTGGGCCCCGACAAGACCCAGGTCAAGATGGTGGCCGTGCCCGGACTGGAACGCAATGTTCACGACATAGAAGTCGTGGGCGAATTCGGGGTCTTGAGGGTTCACATCGAGAACATCCCCTCGGAGAACCCCCGCACCGGCCGTCTCACCGCCCTGTCCATCATCCGCTCCGTGCAGGACGCCGTCGATCCCTTCCGCATCGGCACCTAGCTTCCCGACAAGGCCTTGCCTCAAAACTGTCATTCTGAGGCGTCAGCCGAAGAATCTCGTCGCTAATGTACCAGCACTGACCGAGAGCAAAGAGACCCCTCGCTACACTCGGGGTGACAGATGGAGACGTATATGGAGCCCCGATGGAATCGGGGCCATGGGCCATTATCACCCCTTTTGAGGTAACGTTCCCCAGCAAGAGACGGTGGAGAGGCAAACAAAGGGTCCCCTCCTGTTTTACAGGCGCGGACCCTTTGTTGTTTAGCTGGTAACCAACCTACCGCTACTTCCCGGTAACTGCTCCGCAGACGGTGTCCAGGATGAGCTGGGTCACCACGTATGGGTCGCAGTTGGCGTTGGGACGGCGGTCTTCGATGTAGCCCTTCCTGTCCCGGGCCACCTGCCAGGGAATCCTGACCGACGCGCCTCGGTCCGAGACGCCGTACCGGTACTCCTTGTAGGAGCAGGTCTCGTGTTCGCCGGTCAACCTCTCTTCGATCCGGTCGCCGTAGTTGGCGATGTGGAGGTCGTGGCGGGTCGCCAAAGCCTCGGCGGCCGCGACACAAGCATCGTAGTCGTTCCTCATCTGCACGGTGGAGAAATTGCAGTGAGCGCCGGCCCCGTTCCAGTCGCCCCGGACCGGTTTGGGGTCGAGGGTGGCGCTGACGTTGAATTGCTCGCCGATCCGGTAGAGCAGCCACCGGGCCACCCACAGGTGGTCGGCCACGGCGGGAGCGCCCACCGGGCCGATCTGGAATTCCCACTGACCGGGCATGACCTCCCCGTTGATCCCGGAGATGGCCAATCCGGCCTCCATGCAGGCGTCAAGGTGGGCCTCCACGATGGGACGTCCGAACACCTCATCGGAGCCCACGCCGCAGTAATAGCCGCCCTGGGGAGCGGGGAATCCGTTGTCGGGCCAGCCCAGGGGCTTAACACCGTCGAAGTAGGTGTATTCCTGCTCGATCCCGAACCACATGTCGAACTCGGCGTACTTGTTGGACGACGCGGCGCAGGCCGCCCTGGTGTTGGAGGGATGGGAGCTCATATCGGTCAGGAGGACCTCACACATCACCAGTTTGTTCACGCCGCCTCGTATGGGGTCAGGACAAACGAAAACCGGATTCAGGACACAGTCGGAATTCTCGCCGGTGGCCTGGTTGGTGCTCGAACCATCAAAGGCCCAGATGGGCGGCTCCTCTCCGTCGAGTACGACCTTCCCCTTGGAACGCAGCTTGGCGGTGGGTTTTTGTCCATCAACCCAGATGTACTCAGCCTTGTAACTCATAACTCTCCGTCCTCTTTTCGTTGGCTCCGCTGGTTTTCACATTCAGGGGGGCGGCAGCCCCGGCAGCCCCCGCGGCGCTTGCCACGTCCGTTCCGTGGAAAAACTATAGCGAGAATCTGCGGACTTGGTCAAATCTACGGAGAACCGCTGTCCGGCGGTACATTCCGGCCCCAGTTTCTCCACCAGCCGGGTGTTTTCGAGTTGTAATCCAGGGGCCGCTAGACTAGAGTAGCACCTGTTTGTTTCAACGATGTAAACTCGCCGGCCCTCATGAGGCCGTCGTGCCTTGAAGTCGAATCAATCGGAGGATGACCTATGACCATCGATGTCGCCACTGGGATAGCCCGCATACTCAAGCAGGAAGGTGTGGAATGGGTCTCCACATTCCCGGTCTGCAGGGTGAACAACGCCCTGGGCCGGGAGGGCATGCCCATGGTGATGATGCGGGACGACCGCTATGCCGTCGCCCTGGCCGATGCCTTCTCCCGTATAACGGCCGGCAGAAAGAATGGTGTTGTCACGTTCCAAGGGGGAGTGAACGCCGCCGGACTGCAGGTGGCCTACGCCGGGATGGCCCAGGCCTTCGAAGACGGTTCTCCCGTCCTATGCATCACCGACGGTATCTCCAGCGGTGACACTGAGAATAGCCAGTTCGACGTGACCTCCAGCTTGAAATCGGTGTCCAAGTGGTACGGTCACCTGGACAAACCGGAGCGGCTGCCCGAGTTCATGCGGCGGGCCTTCACCATGCTCCGCACCGGCCGGCCCGGACCCGTGGTCGTAGCCATTCCCGACGCCGACGCCCAGTACGATGAAACGGCGGACCCGTACATCCCGGTGAAGGGCTGGAAGTCGGCTCCAGACCCGGCGGACGTCGCCGCGGCCGTCGAGCTGCTTCTGAAAGCCGAGAATCCACTGATCTACGCCGGCGAAGGCGTCATCTATGCCGGCGCTTCAGCCGAGCTGAAATCCTTTGCCGAGTTGGTGAACGCTCCGGTTATCACAACCCTGAAGGCCATGGGAGTCTTCCCGGGGGACCACCCACTGTTCGTCGGGGTCCGCGGCGACCAGGTCAACCATTATCTGGACAAGTGCGACCTGGTGCTGGCCGTGGGCTCCAGCCTGTCCCCGGGCCGGTTCAGCCACGGCATCCCCGACGCGGTGAATAAGACCATCATCCATTGCAACATAGACGAATTGCATGTCAACAAGGTCTACCCCACCGCCCAGGCGCTGATCGGCGACGCCCGATTCACCCTGCAGGCGCTGACGGCCGAGGTGTCCGCCAAGACATCCGGCAATGGGAGGCCCGCCGGCAACGTGGCGTCGGAGGTAAAGTCGGCCCGTGATTCCGCCATGGTCAAATACCGTGAGGCCATGGCCTCGACCGACCAGCCTATAAACCCCTACAAGGTCTATGCCGGGCTGATGGAGGCGCTGGACCCCCACAACTCCTTCATCACCCATGAATCCGGGAACACCCGGGACCAACTTAGCACGGTGTACGACACGCTGGTGCCGCGGGGTTTCTTGGGGTGGGGCAACGTCTCTTCCCTGGGGTTCAGCCTGGCGGCGACCATCGCGGCCAAGCTCGCCTTCCCCCGGAAGCAGTGTGTCGCGGTCACCGGCGAAGCCGGCCTGGGATACATGATGGGCAATCTGGAAGTACCGCTGCGGCAGAAGCTGGGAATAACCGTGGCCCACGTTAGCAACGGCGGGTTTGCCGGGTATGGCCCTGGATTCTGGGGCGACGGCCACGACCCCTTCACCCATAAGGTCCTGGATTACAACGAAGTCGATATGTCGAAGGTCATCGGGGAACTGGGCTATCACACCGAACGGGTAACCGAGCCGTCCGAAGTGGTCTTGGCCTTGAAGCGCGCCTTCTCCGCCAACGAGTCCGGCCAGCCGGCCTACATAGAGTTCATCTGCAGCCAATTCCCGGTCTACGGCGGGTGGGTATCCAGATAACGGGAACTGAAGGGGCGAAAAACGGGCCAAGGAACTGGGGGTCCAAGAAAAAGTAGAGGCGCGAAGGAATGGCGACCCGGATGGGATTCGAACCCACGATCTTCGGCGTGACAGGCCGATATGTTAAACCGCTACACCACCGGGCCACACAGGCCGCCGGACCATCTTAGTCCGGCATTTCGAGTGTATGTCTTTCGATTTTTAGTGTCAACACGGACGGCGGCTGGCGGCGTCTGCATTTGGGAATTCGGGGTTAAAGAATCGGCCTAGGATTTATCCCTGGGCCGTTTCTTGTCGTGGCTATTTTGCCAGCGGTCTAATTTAGCGAGATATCCAATATAGTTGCGCCGCCCCTCTCCCAAATCCCGGTTTCCCCTGTATCTTGGCCGTTGACCTTGAATATCAGAGTCTTGCCACCGAATGACGCGGCGCCGTGCTGGTGGACCAGCACCGAGTAATTCCCACCGGTAGTGATGCCGGCGCCCACCGGGCCATCGTACTCCGTAACCCAGACAGTGACTTCGGCGCCGTCGGTTGCGGGCACGCCGTTGATGGTCACGCTGCCCGCGAAGACGTGGGGCAATTCTCTGGCGATCCGGTCCGGTAGTGGAGCCGGCGTGGGCGTGGGTGTCGCTGTGGCGGTGGGAACCAGTGTGGGGATCGCTGTCGGGATAGGGGTCGGCACGGGCGTGGGTGTTGGCATCGGCGTTGGCGTTGGTACGGGCCGCGGCGTGGCAGTGGCACGAGATGTCGGCGCCGGCGTCGGCGCGATGGTCCGGTCCACCTCCCGGGCGCAGGCAGACAAGACGAATAACAATGCTGTCAAGGCTAAAAAAGGTCCACTCAGCTTCATCTAGCGAGACTCCCCAGTCAACATATAAAATTTGGCGCACTGAGATTAATTGGCCCAGCTTTACCCAAGCGATACCTGGTTCTTCCAGGGAAGGATAGACCGGCCGCGTCTAACGGACTCCGTTAAACTGGGCATCCAGATTTGACGGCAAGCTTAGTAAAAAGGCAGTGTGGTGGTCTCCGTCGGCACGGTCGTCACTCTCGACGGTCAGGTCCCCGCCGGACCGCCTGGCCAAGCTGCGGGCGATGAACAGCCCCAGCCCAGAACTGGATTTCTCCTCCCGTCGGACCACCTCGGGGGTCCACCCCCGGTCGAACAGGTGTTGGACGTATTGTTGGCTGATACCGGGCCCGTCGTCCCAAACGCGCACGAAGAAATGGCTGGGGTTCTTGGTGAGTTTGACCTCCACGTGGGTCTCGGCGAAACGCACCGCGTTGTCCACCAAGTTGGTCACGATGTGCTCGATGGCGTCGGTGTTGGCGTAGACCAAGCCTAATTCGGCCGGCTCCGACCACCAGGTGATCTCCTTACCCGCCTCCGAGGCCACGGCTGTGTACCGGTCGGCGATGCGCCTGACCACCTCGGCCGGCTCCACCGGCTGCAATTGGCCGTCGTTTTCCGGAGATTCCAACTGGATCAGGACCTGGATGTTGGACATCATCAAGCGGAAGTTGGGGGTCTGCCGTTCGATCTCATCCAGCAGGTCTACCACCCCTGGGTCCGCCACGCCGGGCGCGGCTTTAATCACCGCCCGCAACTCCCGCTCTTTGCCGGCGATCCTTCTCAAGGGACGGCCCAAGTCGTGGTCAAAGAGCTGGAAGTACTGGAGGGTCGTCTCGCTCCAGCTTTGACCCGGCTGCCGATTGTTCGGCCCCCGCCCAGAACGGCGCCGGGAAATTTCCACCCCGGCGTAGACCAACGCCGCCGCTCCCAGGCCGGCGATCAAGAGGACGGCGCCGATATATGACAGGGGTTCGATTCCCCAGAGGTAGTCGAAGACCTTTTCGCCGATGAACGGGGCCAGGATGATGCAGATGACGCCGCCCAAGGCGATGATCCCGCCGCCGATCTTGATTGGTGTAAGGAGTCTGGTCATTACTTAGGTGGCACCAGCCGGTAACCTTGGTCCCTGACGTTCAATATCAGTTCGGACGGGCCGAATCGTGTGTTCATGGCCTTGCCGATGGCGTCTTTAATCTCCCGGATCCTCACCCGCAACGAGGCCCGCGGGTCTTCACCTTCAGAGTAACGCTCCAGGCGCGAAAAAGCCACCAACTCTCCTGGGCTGCGGTACCAAGTGGACGCAAGTTCCTGGAAGATATCGAATTTCATGCCCTGAATATCGAGAGCCGCCGCCCGGTCGTCGCCTTTGCCGATGTACACCAGCCGCGCGCTGACATCCACCAAGATCTGGCTGCCGATGGGGATGGACTCGGGGGAGGTGCCGATGAGCCGCCGGAGGCGTAGGACGACCTCGTCGGGGCTGGCCAACTTGTCTATGAAGTCCACCAGAGCGTCCCATTTCAAAGAACCCCGCACCGCTGTCTCGCGGTCGGGCCCCTGGGCGTACTGGGTGAACATCAATATGGGCAGTTTGGGCCACTGCTCCACGATCTCGCCCAGGATGCTCAGTCCCCGGAACTGGTCGTCACGGTGCTCACCGAACCGGACGTCCAGCAGAACAGCGTCCGGCCGGTCTTCTTCTATGGACCAGAGTGCCGCAGCCTCGAACTCCTCCCCCACGGAGCGTCCGGCCTCGGGTTGGACCACCAAGGCCTCCCAGCCCTCTTCCTCCAGGCGGCGGCGGACGGCGCGGAGTATCGCCGACTCGGACTCGTCGTCTACGATCAGTATCTTGCGTCCCTGGTTCACTCTAGCCATAATTGCAGGCGCCTGCCGCCGGGGTGCTCCTATCGCGATTGAATAAGGGAATTCTAACAAATGGCCTGGCATATTCCCTGAAAACATTCGGATAAATACCGGACAAAAATCGGTTAGCCAATTATCAGTATATCCGCCGTATATCCCTGGGTGCGCCCGTAGCCTCCTGTTGACAATAAATCGCGCCTCCTTAAAATGGGCGAGAGCACACCCGATGTCAAATGACCAAGGAGGACCCAATGATTACCAAATTCGGGAGCCTATTCGCCGGGCACGTCGACTTCGAAGATTTGGGCTTCGATGCGACGCCGGTCAACGAACGGCGCCTCTCCGACGAAAGATTGGCCGGGGTATTCGACAAGACCGAGGCAATCGTCCTCAAGATGGAAGAACTGGGGTACGACACATTTTGGTCGGCCGAGCACCACTTCCAACCGGAAGGGTACGAATGCATCCCCAATCTCCTGCTCCTTTACGTCCACCTGGCCCACCTGACCAAGAACTTGAAGTTTGGGTGCGGTTTCAACATCAACCCGATGTGGCATCCCCTGCGTTTGGCCGAAGACTACGCCACCGCCGACATCTTGACCGGAGGACGGATCATCTTCGGTATCGGCCGGGGCTACCACTCCCGTGAGGTGGACACCTTCGGGGTGCCCAGCACCGCCACCGACAACGACGCCAACCGGGAGATGTTTGAAGAGCAAACCGAGATTATCATGAGGGCCTTCAACGAGGAGTCCTTCTCCTACAAGGGCAAGTTTTATGACCTGCCTCCGGAGGTACCCTACCGAGGATATACGCTGAAGGAGATTACGTTGGTTCCACGCCCCCGCACCCTGCCGGTGGAGACGTGGCAGCCGATCGTCAGCGCCGGCCAGCGGGCCATGGATTTCATGGCCAAACACGGCATCAAGGGCATCATCGGCGGCGGCGCCGCCGCCGGCGGAGCGCAAGACCAGGTTATCAACCAATGGCGCGACACCCTGGCCAAACACGGCCGTGATACTGAACTGGGCACGGACCTGTGCATCGGCTACACCACTCATATCGCCGACACGGAAGAGAAGGCCATCAACGAGGCCCGCCGTTTCTTTGAAGAGAACATGAAGATGTTCGCCCCCCTGGGGTTCGTGCGGGGCCTGTCTGACGAACAGATCGCGGCCCTGGCCCAGGGTTCCTCCAAAGCCAGGTCCGCCGGGCTGCCGACACTGGAAGACGCAGTCAAGGCCGGCGCGTGGCTCTGCGGCCCTGCCGAAATGGTCGCCCAGAAGATTTACGACGTGCAGTCCCGCTATCCCGGACTGGAGCAGATAAACGTGGGCTCCGTCGTTGGCACGCCCCAGAGCTTCATCCTGGAGCAACTGGAGCGGTTCGGCAAGGAAGTGATGCCGGAGTTCAAGAAACAGGCCAAAAGCGCCGTTGCGTCCAGCTAGACCGGCTGATCGATGACGTGGCTGTTCAGACCGCCAGATATGGATGCGCCTGGCGGTCTGATTTTCTATATCAGGTCTTGGCGAAGACCAAAGTTACAGCCGGTTGCAAGGAGGCTGACCCATGACCCAGAGGCTTAACGAAGCGGAGTTGCTGGACCTGGCCCGCAGGTACAGTTTCCGCAGCCGGATCGATACCAATGCGGTCGCCGGTCCCATCATGGTCTGGGGGCGAGGTTCAGTCGTCCGCGACGTGAACGGAAAGGAGTACCTGGACTTTAACTCGGGTCAGATGTGCGGCGCCCTGGGCCACAATCACCCCCGCATCGTGCAGGCGCTCCAAGAGAGCTGTGAGACCCTGATTCACAGCCACATGAGCATGTTTAACGACCGGGAGATAATACTGGCCGCACGCCTGGCTGAGATCACCCCGGAGGGCATGGACCGCTCCATGTTCCTGACTTCGGGCAGCGACTCCAACGAGGCGGCCATGGCCATTGCCAAACGGTTCACGGGCGGCTATGAGTTCGCCAGCCCGGCGGTGAGCTTCCACGGCATGACCGACACGGCCCGGGCGGTCACGTTCTCCGGCTGGCACGAGGGCTACGGCCCCTACGCCCCAGGGCACTACCCCATCATCGCCCCCTACGAGTACCGCTGCACTTTCTGCAAGGACCGGGGCGGTTGCGATTACACCTGCCTCAACACCAGTTTCGACCTGCTTGACGCCCAGGCAGACGGCCAATTGGCCGGCGTAATCACCGAGCCGTTGTTCAGCGCCGGAGGCGTCATCGACCTCCCAGATGGCTGGCTCCGGGAGCTCAAACGCAGATGCGAGGAACGCGGGGCCCTTTTGATCGTCGATGAAGCCCAAACCGGGTTGGCCAAACTGGGTTCGATGTGGGGCTTCGAGCAAGAAGGAGTGGTGCCAGACATCTTCACCATCTCCAAGCATTTCGGAGGCGGGGTGGCCATCAGCGCCACCATCACCACCGACGAGATCGAAGAGAAGGTGTCGGCTTCCGGGTTGGTGGTGGGCCACTCCCATTCAAACGACCCCATGCCGTGCAACGCCGCCATCGCCAGCATCGACATCATCTTGGAAGAGATGTTGGTCGATGTCTCCCAGCGCATCGGCGCTTACTGGCGGGAGCACCTGGAGAGGCTGGCCCAAAAGCATCAGATTATCGGCGATATCCGAGGCCGTGGCCTGTTGCAAGGTATCGAGCTGGTCAACGACCGCCTGACCCGGGAGCCGGCCTACCAGGAAGGCCGGGCCATCGGACGATTGTGTCTCGAGAACGGGTTGGTCTTGAGCGTGCGCCGGAACGGTTCCGTGTTCCGGTTCGTGCCGCCCTTCACCACCACCGAAGACCAACTCGACCAAGCGGCGGACATCTTGGACCACGCCATCGCCACCGTGGCTTAAGGCCGGACCCATCACCGATTGGCGCGGAAATAGAAGGAGCCGCCCCGATGTAATCGGGGCGGCTCCTTCGACGTGGTGGACAGTCCGATGAGGAGGCCGGACTATCCGGTCCACTCGGAGGTGTCGGGGCCATGAATCAGCCAGACATCGGCGTCAGGAGGTTCAACTGCGTCGGGGCCGTGGATCAAGAAGGCGCTGGCGCTGTTCGGTTCGAGAACGTCGGGGCCGTGAATCCGGAACACGTTGCCTGTCCGGTTCAAGGGAGGAGCGTTGAAGTCGACTGCATCCGGGCCGTGGGGCTGGAATTTGGCCGTCCGGTTCAAGGGAGGAGCATTGAAGTCGACTGCATCCGGACCATGAGGCTGGAAATTGGCCGTCCGGTTCAACGGAGCAGCATTGAAGTCAACCGCATCCGGACCGTGAGGCTGGAACGAGCTGGATGCCAAGCTGAAAGGCGCGGCAACGTCGCCGCTCTGGTGAGTGCTGGCACCGAGTTTGTTGAGGTACTCGATGTCCATCTCGTTGGGCCCGTGGACCGAAAAGCTGCTGGTACCGAGTTTGTTGAGATACTCGATGTCCATCTCGTTGGGCCCGTGGACCGAAAAGCTGCTGGTACCGAGTTTGTTGAGGTACTCGATGTCCATGCCGTTGGGCCCGTGGACCATAAACGTGTTGCCGAGTTTGTTGAGGTATTCGATGTCCATCTCGTTGGGTCCGTGGGCCAAATAGGCGCTGGACTTTAAGGGGCTGTCGGCCGAGACCGAACCGAAGGTGGCGGCCATCGCGACCATTCCGGCCAGGGCCAGACCAACCAGTAGCCGCAAGGAGTTCTTGATCACCAGAGTGCCGGAGTTGCCGTTATTCAATTGTATGTTCACGTTTGCGTTTTTCATTTCTACATCCTCATTCAATCCCGTTTTATTTACGCTGATTGCCGTGCCATCGGTTTGGGACCTGTTGGTTGGTGCGTTCATGATGTCCTCCCCATCAATTGGTTGTAGCCCCATAGTAAATTCGGGAAGGCGGCACACCATCGTGGAAGTTGCGTATTTCTAAAAAGGGGCAAAAATGAAAAACGGCGGGGGACTACGTAGGTCTACGTAGTCCCCCGCCGCTTCAGGCGTGAGGAGGGCCAAAATAAGACGGAAAAGCCCGGTGCTGAGGCAGAAAACCTACCGGGGATCGGGGCCCAAAAAACCTAAATCGCTAAGCCAATCCGTGGCGGGTGGCAAAAGACGCCGCTTCGGCCCTGTTCGCCGCGCCGGTCTTATTGAGAATGTTGCCCACGTGGGTGGTGACGGTGCGGACGCTGATTATAAGTTCCTCGGCTATCTCCCGGTCGGTGCGGCCCGCCGCCACCAAGCGCAGGACCTCAACCTCCCGTTGGGTCAGCCCCGCGGGGAATGCCGGTGTCCGGGCCGGTCCTGAAACCGCGCGGTCTTTGAGGGCGCTTGCCCGTTCCGCGAGGGGGAGCATGCCCAGTTCGCCGGAGACGGAGAGGGATTCCTCTAACAGGGTGA
>CAYMZL010000021.1:0-12463 GCA_964394825.1 uncultured Dehalococcoidia bacterium
AGGGAGGTCAAGAATCGCTCCAGCACCGCATCCTTGTCCGAGCCGATCACGGAGTCCACGGGCCCGGTCATGCCGACGTCGGTGAGGTAGGCCGTGCCCTTGGGCAGGATCCGGGCGTCCACGGTACCGACGTGGGTGTGGGTGCCGAACACGGCGCTAACCCGGCCGTCCAAGTACCAGCCCAGGGCCTGTTTCTCCGAGGTTGCCTCGGCATGAAAATCCACGATTATTACCCTGCTTTCGCCTTCTTCTTTAAACTGCTCCAACAGGGTGTCTGCGGTGCGGAAGGGGCAGTCCAGCGACGTCATGAACACCCGGCCCATCAGGTTAACCACCGTCACCCCGCCGTGTTGCAGATATCCCCGGCCGGGGGCGTCGGGATAGTTGGCCGGCCGGATCAAGGGCATTCCTTCATCCATATAAGGGATGATCTCCTTCTTGTCCCAGATGTGGTTGCCGGAGGTGAGCACGTCCACGCCGCTCTCGAGAAGCTCCGACGCCGTGTCCGCAGTGATGCCGAACCCACCCGCCGTGTTCTCGCCGTTGCAGATCACGAAGTCGATGGACTTTTCGCGTTTCAGATCGGGCAGCACGGCCCGGACCGCCTCACGGCCCGGCTTCCCAATCACGTCTCCTATCATCAGTATACGCAAGAACCGCCGCTCCTTGATTTAACAAAACCGGGGTTTACAAAACCTAGATCGAACTAAGACCCGTATTAAAAGAAACCGGTTGCACCGGCGCCGGCGCCGGCCGGTGATTGAAAAGGGGGCCCAGCAGCCGGTACGTTCCCGCTTCTGGGTCCCCTTTATGCTCGCCAATCTATTGCCGTCTTGGGCCGTTATTTAGCGTATTCCACGTTCCGGGTCTCCCTGATCACGGTCACTTTGATCTGACCGGGGAAGACCAGGTCTTCTTCCACCTTCTTGACGATGTTCCGGGCCAATGCGGCGGCTTCGAGGTCGTCAAGGTCGTCTGGCTTGACCATGACCCGGACCTCGCGGCCCGCCTGGATGGCGAAGACCCGTTCAACGCCGTTGAAGCTGGTGGCGACCTCTTCAAGGTCCTTGAGGCGCTTCACGTACAACTCCAAGGATTCTCTGCGGGCACCGGGGCGTGACGCGCTGATGGCGTCGGCGGAGGCCACCAGGAACGACTCGATGGTCTCGTGGTCGTCACTGTGGTGCTCCAGAATCCCCCGGTAAGAACTATGGTTGATGCCATGCTTCCGGGCGATCTCGGCGCCGATCTCAGCGTGGGGGCCGGAAATCTCGTGGGTAACCGCTTTGCCGATGTCATGCAGCAGACCGCCCATCTTGGCGACCTGTACGTTGGCCCCGGCTTCCGCTGCCAGCATACCGGAGAGCAACGAAACCTCGATGGAGTGTTGCAGCACGTTTTCCCCGTAGCTGTAGCGGTATTTTAGCTGACCCAGTAACCGGATCAACTCCGAGTCCAGGCCGCTGACCCCAGCATCGAAGGTGGCCTGTTCGCCGGCCTTCATGATTGTCTGTTCGATCTCTTCCTGGGCCCGGTTGACCATATCCTCGATGCGGGCGGGCTGGATGCGCCCGTCCGAGACCAGCTTCTCCAAGGCAAGGCGGGCTACTTCACGCCTGACCGGGTCGAAACAGGATACAGTCACAGCCTCGGGAGTGTCGTCGATGATGACATCCACTCCAGTGAGGGCTTCCAGTGTGCGAATGTTGCGCCCTTCGCGGCCGATGAGACGGCCTTTCATCTCATCGTTGGGCAGGGAAACTGTTGCAGTGGTAGCCTGGGAAACTACGTCGGTTGCGAGACGGTTGATGGCGACTGTGATAATCTTCTGGGCGTTGACGTTGGCCTTTTCTTTGTGCTCTTTCTCTAGCTCGTAGTACCGCTTGGCCAAGTCGTGCACGGCTTCTTCTTCACCGCGCCTCACCACCTGCTCACGGGCCTGGTCAACGCTGAGGCCGGCCACCTGTTCCAGGGCCCTCGATTGTTCCGCCTTGAGTTGGTCGGCTTCCTGCTGGGCCCGTTCAACTTCCGTCTCTTTTGAGGCCAATTCGCGTTGCTGTTCTTCTTGGGCTTCAACCTTCCGTTCCAGTTGCTCTTCCCGCTGCAGATGCCTGCTTTCCATGCGGTGGAACTCCTGGCGTTGTTCTTTCAGTTCCGACTCCGTTTCGTTACGTAGTTTTAAAACCTCTTCCTGGGCCGCCAAGAGGACTTTTCTACTTTCCTCTTCAGCCTGGGTGATAATACCCCTGGCGCTCTGTCCGGCGGACTCTACCCCAAGGGCTTCATTCCGCGATTTGAGAGCGAACCAGGTAGCAACACCAATCCCTGCGGCCGCCAGGACGGCTAGGATGACGATGATAATCTCCACGGTAATCACCTATACCTTTCCGCCTAGTGTGCCTAAAAAGGAGCCTTTGCTCCCAGCTAACATCCTAACCAGATGCCTAGTGGGTGTCAAGGCGAAACCCGGCCCCACGGTGCCTGTAAAACTAACCAATGCGACATGACTTCTACGTAAACAGCCGCCGGGATACCGCAACCGGTCTAGAAGAAACGCCGCCGGGCACAGGCGTCCTTGCTCTTGAGCGGCCACCAGGCCTGCTCTATAATGGTTGGGAATCCGAATCCGGCTTGGAGAGGGGAACACAACAGGTGTTCGTGAATGGCTAACAGGAATTATTACGACCTACTCGGCGTCGGCGAAGGCGTCGGAGACGAGGACATCCGCAAGGCTTTCCGCAAGAAAGCCATGGAGTTTCACCCCGACCGCAACAAGAGCGCCGGCGCGGAGGAGAAATTCAAGGAGATAAACGAGGCTTACCAAGTCCTCTCTGACCCGAATAAGCGGGCGCAATACGACCGGTTCGGCAAAGCCGGCGTGGGCGCCAACGGGGGGTCTGACCAGCCTTTCGACGGGTTCGATGTTTTCGGTGGCTTTGGCGACATCTTTGACTCGTTTTTCGGGGACAGGACCGGGCGCAGCGGCCGTCAGGCGCAGCGGGGCAGCGACCTGCAGCACCGGGTTGTCCTAAGCTTCGAAGAGTCGGTCTTCGGCGCCGAGCGTGAGGTCGAGCTCACCCGCCTGGAGAACTGCGGTGTCTGTTCCGGGGCCGGCAACGAGCCCGGCACCTCTTTGGACACCTGCAACACCTGTAAGGGCAACGGCCAGGTGCGGCGCGCCCAGCGTAGTGTGTTCGGCCAGTTCACTCAGGTGACCACCTGCAGCAGTTGCCAGGGGAGGGGGACCATCATCAAAACCCCCTGCTCCAATTGCCGGGGCGGAGGCAAGGAACGCAGGTCGCGCAAGATTGCCGTTACCATCCCCGCCGGTGTCGAGAGCGGCATGCAGGTGCGCCTCAGCGGCGAGGGCGATACCGGCAGCGACGGTGGCGGGACCGGCAACCTGTATGTCTTTATCGAAGTGCGGGAACACCAATTCTTCGAGCGGGACGGCTCCGACCTGGTCTACGAGCTTCCGGTAAACATTGCCGAAGCCGCCTTGGGCGCTATCAAGTCCATCCCAACCCTGGACGGACAGGACGAGGAATTGAAACTGCCCCAGGGAACCCAGCCCGGCACCGAGTTCCGGATCAAGGGCAAGGGCGTGCCGCATCTGAACGGCAACCGGCGGGGCGACCTAAGGGTGACGGTGGACGTCAGGGTTCCGGGGTCCCTGGACGACCGGCAGCAGGAGCTGCTCCAAGAGCTTGCCCAGTCCTTCGCGAATTCCAACAGAAATTCCCGCAAAGGCGGCTCTTCGGGCGACGACGACGAAAAGGGCATCTTCGATAAGATCAAAGAAGCGCTGGGTTGATGCCGGCCTGTATCGAATACGGAGCCATAAAGCACGGAGCAATGAGCCATGAGGAAAGACCCGGGGACCGAAGGTCCTGCGGGTCTTTTTACTTGGCGCCCGAAGGCGTGGAGGGCCGGTGGCTTGGATCGAGTTAAGTATCTCTGTTCCCCATGAGTACGTGGAGCCCATCTCCTATCTATTCGACCGTTACGGGAAGGGACTGAGCACGGAGTTGGACGGCAAGGGCCGGGTCCGGCTGCGCACCTACCTGACATCCCGTTCCCGCCAGCGGCTGGCCCGCATCGAAGTGGGGGTGAAGCTGGTGGCCGCGGTTGAGCCCATCGGCGGTCTGGAGATCCGCGATCTGCCCGAAGACGAGGACTGGCAGAACTCCTGGAAGTCCCACTTCGGGATCCTGCGGATCGGCAAGCGCCTGGTCATCAAGCCGACCTGGCTGGACCTGGATCCCGGACCGGACGACATCGTGATTGAACTAGACCCCGGCATCGCCTTTGGCACTGGGTATCACCCCACCACCGACACCTGCCTGCAGGCCATGGAGCAGCACATCACCCCCGGCATGACGGTATTGGACCTTGGCACAGGCTCGGGCATACTGACCATCGCGGCCATGAAGCTGGGCGCCGGACTGGTGACCGCCCTGGACATCGACTCCCAGGCTGTAACCGCCGCCCGCCGCAATTTCAGGCGCTGCGGAATCAGCAAGCAGGTCAGATTGGGCCAGGGCTCGGTGCCTCATCCGACCGCCGGCGCCGGGCAGTTCGACCTGGCCGTGGCCAACATCTCGGCCAGGGGCGTCGCCGACCGTTGTCCCTTCATCCTCACAGCACTGAAACCGGGCGCGTTGTTCATCGCATCCGGGCTCCTGATCACCCAGAAAGAAGAGGTCGCCGCAACGGCGGAGCCCTTGGGGTTCGCCCTGGTCAGCGAGTGGCCCCAAGAAGAGTGGGTCACATTGCTCTACCGGGCCCCGGATTCCCCCGCCCGCGCGGCGGAATAGCCCCTGCGCGGACGGACCGGTCTCAGGTTCGATCTCCTGTTGCGTTTTCCCAGGCCAAGGGATACCATCCAATCGGTTTCTAAACGGGGCCGTTTGGACTCGAATGACCCGGATTTCAGCGGGCTGCCCAGGGAGATTTCCGGCCCGCTTTGCCAAGGGACCACCCCCAAACCTCAGGTCATTGAAATCATGCCCGGGGAATCAACATCAGGTCCCCAATTTCGTCCGGAGCGGCATTTTGGAGAAGGTCGACCTAGACCGGTACGAGATCACCGGGCGGCTTGGCGCCGGCGCCGACTACGAAGTGAGAGCGGCCGTCGACCGGGAGACCGGCCGCCAGGTCGCCATAAAGCGGCCCGTGCCCCAGGCAATCAGCCGGAACCAGCACGGAGCCATTGAAGCCCGCACCGAAAAGACCCTTCAGGCTTACCAAGAGGTCGGATATTCCACCAACTTGATCTCGCCGATACTGGGTTACACCGGACGGGCCGTCCATGACGATTTCTTCGGTGACGAGTTGGGAAAGGAATACCAGGTCTTGGTGGAGGAGCGGGCCCGCGGCATCCCCCTGCTGGGCGATATGATGTCCAAGTTCAAGGGGGTGCCCATCGGCGCCGGTCAAAACCTGTTCCCCCTGTTTCCTCTGGTCCAGCCCAGCGCCGTCCCGGCACATCCGGTCCAAAACCAATTGCTGGACTTGGAAGAGGTCTACCTCAAGTCCGGTTACGTCATTCTGGACCTGCGGCCTCAGAACATCTTCTACCAACCGGGCAACGGACAGATGGTCTTGATCGACACCGGGGCCCTGGCCCGTTTGGACGATGATGCCCCCCGGGGCCGGCCTCCCTTCGACGTTAACGACGCCTGTTTGGAGATCTTGAAGTTCTACACCACACCCCAAGAGCCGCCGGCCGATTCTTCGGGCTACCGCGAGCCAAGGGGCATCCGTCCCATCATAGACATCGGAGAGGAACTGAACGAGATGGCCCGGGACCTGGCCGAGTCGGCGCCCCCCGTTGCCGCAGCCGGCGCGGAGATCCTGGGCAAGATACGGGAGCGGTCCTACACGGACTATACTCAGTACCGGGCCGACCTGACGGCCTACCTGGACCGGATTGCGGAACGGAACGCCGCATTGGCCAACGCCGCCGAGGCGGGCCAGTCTTGGCGGGAAGCCGCCCAATGGTTGAAAGAAGACTATTGGCGGGGATTCCTGTTCGACCCGGACTCGGAATTGGCCGGTTATTTGACCTGACGGCCTGACCCATGGAATATTCTCCATGAGATTCATCAGCAGTCCACCCAAGGGCAAAGTCCGCTCCTCCAATGGCCGGGGCACGGCGGCAAGGTGGACCAGATTGATCCGGCACAGTGCCGGAATCATGTAGAGCAACGTTTCGGCGGTCAGGCAACGGGGCTAAAATTCGGGGCTAAAATGCCCAGAAATTTATGAGCAGCTACCCAACTCAGCATGCTAGATAATCCGCGTAGAACGCCCGATAACCTTAATCTTTTTGCAGGAGCGAGGCTATCCCGAAATTACCGGAAAACGTTGTCGATAACCTTTACAGGCGGGGTACGGAGCCCCTCGCGAGGCGTCTGGCCCAGTATGGTTGGATCACGCCTAATCGCATCTCCTTTGCCGGTTTCTTGGTGGGTGGAGTAGGAGCCTCAATTTGTATCTTGACGCTTCCATTATGGACTGCCGGGCTCCTCTTCTCCTTGGGCGACATCCTCGACTACCTTGACGGTGATCTGGCGAGGGCACAGGGCACCAGCTCTAGGGAGGGGGCCATATTCGACGCGACGTCGGACCGGTATACAGATTTCCTTGTCATCGCGGCGTTGACCTACCTGACCGCCGTGGTTCTGGACCAGTATCCGGACCTTTTCATCGGGCAACTGTCCTTCTTGACCTCCGAGGCCGCCTTGGTCCTCGGATTGGCCGCGCTCCTAGGGGCGATGTTGACGCCCTACGTGAGGACCAAAACCGAAGCCGAAGGAAAGAGCTCCGTGGCTACCATTGGCGACCGGGGAGTGCGCAATCACATCCTAGTGGTTGGGCTCCTCTTGAGCCAGCCCATCTGGACATTGGTTGTCCTTGCCGTGGTTGCTAACTGGGCGGCGATCCATCGATTAGCCCACGCCTTGCGCAGGGAGTGACGGTACGTTGGCACGACTATACGTCGACGTGGTGGCTGACCTGAATTCATTACGGACATGCCGGATTTCTTAAACTGGCCCACGCTCTTGGGGACTGTCTTCTAGTCGGTATTCGTTCCGAAGAAGCTGGACAGAGCAATAGACGCAATCCCATATCAAATATGGAAGAGCCCGGCGCCGCCACATGGACGAGGGGGCGCCCGACGCGCCGTGGCCCGTTGACCGGTCCTAGATTAAGAAACAAGATACCGGCCGATAGTCCATGGTGACGGTTGCGCCCAAGACCGGCTAGAATGCATCTACATGGCGACCTTCCCGATGGGGATATTCCGTACGGTTCCCGATACGCCGGGGATATCAACTCAAGAACTGAGCTGGCTCCGGCAGCCCGAAGGTGCCCGGTAGAATCGATGGCGCAAGTGGTCGGCTGTGCCCTTGTGTCGCGGCCGTACTACAGAACTACCCGGCGCCGATACAGACTGACCGGAGGGGTTATCCTCGGTTGCCGGGTCTGCATGCCCATTTTGTGGTTTATCCGGGATTAAGACCTAGCGGGCATCAAAAGCAGAACAAAAAATTAACCGAGGTTTGGCCCCATGCTGGCAAGCACAGTCACCACGATGCAAGACAATTCAGCCCACGGCGAGGACGCCTTCTTGAGCAAAGACCTGGGAAACGGGGAGTTCTTGGACGTGGTGATGGACGGCGTCACCGGCCACGGCGGCGAGCAGGCCAGTACCGAATTGAAAGAAGCGCTGGATAGCGGGGAACTGAACAACGCGGAGGATATAGTCCGGCTCCTGGCCGAGATGAATGCGGACTTTTATAGCGTGGGGTCGGGGCGGTTCCTTCTGACCACGGTCTCAGCCGTGCTGGGCCGCGGCGACATAATCCAGATTATCTCCGCCGGAGACAGTCCGGTGATCCTGATAAACAAGGACGGCCACCGGAGGCTTTCGGGCCACGCCGGTGGGTTCCTACATGTGGGCGTGGCCAAGGCCATCGGCGCGTCTGAAGAACTGGGCGAGCCGGCCCAGGTTGAGATAACTCCCGCGGCGGGAGACCGGATCGTGCTGGCGACCGACGGCATCACCGACAACATGTCCATCGAAGAACTGGCCGAGTTGGTCCGCAACGCCTCCACCCCGGAGCAGGCGGCCGAGACGATTGAAGAAACCATCAAGGGCCGTCTTCAAGAGGGCTACGTCCCGGAGACAATCGGCGTGCGGTTCCGCTATGATGACCGCACGGGCATAATCCGGTTCTTCTAATGAGCAGATACTCGGGTGAGCGGATGATCAAGGAATTTGGAGCGTCCGTTGCCGCCTATATCCTCCACATAAGCGTCGTAATCCGTAACGGCGTCGCTTGTGACAGCTAGGGCGAATTGCTAAAATGCAGCGGTTTGGTTTACGCTGGTAAGCCGACGCAGGGTAAAGGCAAAAGGAGCCGAATCCGTGGGGAAAATCAAGGTCGCAATCATAGGCGTGGGAAACTGCGCCTCATCGCTGGTCCAAGGGATACATAAATACGTGGAGATTCCGGACGACGCCGAGGTAGCGGGCGTCATGCACAATAGCATCGGTGGATACCGGATCGACGATATCGAGGTAGTGGCGGCCTTTGATATCGACGAGAATAAGGTCGGCAAGGACCTGTCCGAAGCCATATTCACCACTCCCAACAACACCCTCAAGTTCGCCGACGTTCCCACGACCGGGGTGATTGTCGAGCGGGGAATGACCCACGACAGCGTGGGCAAATACCTGGCCGACATCGTCAAGAAATCTCCCCACTCCACCGCCGACATCACCGGCATCCTGCAGGAACGGGAAGTTGACGTGGTCATCAACTACCTCCCGGTGGGCAGCGAGCAGGCCACCAAATGGTACGTTGAGCAGATACTGAACGCCCGCTGCGGCATGATCAACTGCATTCCCGTGTTCCTGGCCCGCGAAGAGTACTGGCGCAACCGCTTCGAAGAGCGCGGCGTGCCAATCGTCGGCGACGACATCAAGTCCCAACTGGGCGCCACCATCACCCACCGCGTCCTCACCCGCCTGTTCGAAGACCGGGGGGTCACCCTGGACAACACCTACCAATTGAACTTCGGCGGCAACACCGACTTCCTGAACATGCTGGAGCGGGAGCGGCTGACCTCAAAGAAGATCTCCAAGACCACCTCGGTCACCTCCCAGATGGACGAGGTCATCGGAGACGACCAGATTCACATCGGCCCCAGCGATCACGTTCCCTGGTTGAAGGACCGCAAATGGTGCTACATCCGCATGGAGGGACGCATATTCGGCGGGGCTCCCATCAACATGGAGATCAAGCTTGAAGTCTGGGACAGCCCCAACTCCGCCGGAGTGGTGGTCGACGCCGTCCGGTGCGCGAAACTGGCGATGGACCGTGGACAGGGCGGCGCGATCGTGGGGCCCAGCGCCTACTTTATGAAGTCTCCCCCCATCCAATACACCGACGACCAAGCCAGAGATATGGTCGAGGCCTTCATCGCCGAGGAAGCATAGGGGAGCCAACCCCTGGGACGGCGATGGCGCGGGAGTGACACCGTGAAGATTGCCATGGTTTCTCCGTACGACTTCACCTGGCCCGGTGGGGTGACGGCCCATGTCACCCAGTTGGCTCGGGCGCTCGGCCGTTCCGGACACGAGGTCCAGGTGCTTGCCCCCCACTCCCCTTCCCGCGAATGTCAGGACGCCGACCTGCTGGTGCCCTTGGGCCGTTCGGTCCCACTTCCCAGCGGCGGCTCCATCGCCAGGGTCTCTCTCTCTTGGTGGCTCTACCCCAAGGTGCGGGCCCTGTTGAAACGAGAACAATTCGACATCATCCATCTGCACGAGCCCATGGCGCCCATACTCCCGCTATGTGTCCTGGAGTTCTCCCGCTCGGTTAACGTGGGCACGTTCCACGCGTCCTACGCCCGCCAGCACCTCTACCGCGTGACCCATCCCATAATCAAACGCTGGCACCAGAGGCTCCACGGCAATATCGCCGTCTCTCCAGCCGCCCGCCGTTATGTAAACAACACCTTCCCGGGCGATTATGAGATCATCCCCAACGGCATCGACTTTGACCGATTCTCAGCCGGTGTCGCGCCGCTGCCCCAGTACCAAGACGGAAAACTGAACATCCTATTCGTGGGCCGCCTGGAGAAGCGCAAGGGGTTGCGGTACCTGTTGGAAGCCTACGGCAAGTTGAAATGGGACCTGCCCAACATCCGGCTGATCGTGGTAGGACCCGGCAACCCGGACAAAGAGTCCTACCGCATCATCAGCTCCCACAACCTCCAGGACGTGGAGTTCGTGGGACGGGTCTCCTATGAAGACCTGCCCCGCTACTACGCCAGCGCCGACATCTTCTGCTCCCCGGCCACCGGCGCCGAGAGCTTCGGAATCGTCTTGCTGGAGGCCATGTCGGCGGGCAAACCGGTGGTCGCTTCGGACATTGAAGGGTTCCGGGGGATCGTCACCGACGGCGAGCAGGGACTGCTGGTCCCAAAGAAGGACAGCGACGCCCTGGCCACCGCGCTGGGAAACTTGGCCCGCGACCCGGAGCTGCGACGCAAGTTGGGCGGACAGGGCAACCGGTCGGCGGAAGAATACCGGTGGGAAGTGGTGGCCGGCCGGGTGGAGAATTATTACAACACCTGTCTACAGGCAGCTAATGGCTCTTCCGGGACGAGAACAGTTTAGGGCCGCGGTCCTCCGCTACATCGAGTTGCCGGGGGCCAAGTTCTTCCGGGCGATCAAGTTCACCCCCAACGGCATCACCATCCTCGGTTTCCTGATCACCGTTGTGTCGGCGTACCTGGTCGGCGCCGGCTGGCTGCTGGCGGGCGGGATCGTCTTTCTGTTCGCCGGAGGGCTGGACCTGATGGACGGCGCGCTGGCCAGGCTCACCGGCGAAGTCAGTCCCTTTGGAGCCCTGCTGGACTCCCTCTTCGACCGGCTCAGCGAGGCGGCATTATTCGTCGGCCTGGCGGTCTACGCACTGCGGCAAGACATCGGCGAAGACCGGCAAGTCTTCTTCATCACCGTGATTCTGCTGGCCCTCATATTCTCCCAGGCGGTCAGCTATCTCCGCGCCCGCGGCGAGGGCCTGGGCGTGTTCACCAAGTCGGGGCTGATGACCCGCCCGGAGCGGGTGGTGTTGCTGGGCGCCGGGCTGATCGTTGGCCAGATCGAGTGGTTTCTGCTGGCCATCGCCGTTGTCTCGTGTTTCACCCTGTTTCAGCGCCTGCTCATCATCCGCGGCATGCTGGACAAAGCTGGATAACACACTGCTTCCCGTGTAAACTGGTCTCCATCCAAGGGCCTGTCCCGTCAAGAATAGGAGACCGGTGAATGACCCAGCAGGCGCTGATCCCGGACCAAGAAAAGGCCCAGCTAAAGCGGACCTTCCGCAAGGACCTGAAGGCCGAGGTCAACCTGCGCCTGTTCACCCAACGGCCCTCGCCCATCGCCGTGCCGGGCAGGGAATGCAGATACTGCCTCCAGACCCAACAGATGCTTGAGGAACTGGCGGCGCTGTCGCCCAAGGTCCACCTCGAGACGGTGGACATCTACGCCCAGCCCGACCTGGCCCGCGACCAGGGGATAACCAGGGTGCCGGCCATCGCCTTTGGCATCAAGAGGGGAACGCAGGGCGGACCGAAGCTGAGGTTCTTCGGAATACCCCTGGGCTACCAGTTGGCCGTCATCGTAGAGAATATCCGGACCATCTCCCGGGGCGTCAGTCCCTTGAGCATGGACACTCGGAAGAAGCTGCGTGGAATCAACCAGCCGGTGCACATCCAGGTATTCGTCACGCCGGGCAGCGCCCAGTGCCCGCCCATCGCCCGGTTGGCCCACGCCCTGGCGTTGGAGAACCGAAATATCACCGCCGACGTGGTAGAGATTGAGGAATTCCCCGCCCTCGGCCGGCAATACGGCGTCCGGTCGGTCCCGCTGACGGTGGTGAACGAGTTCACCCAGATCGCCGGGGTGGTGACCGAAGCCGAATTTGTCGAGAAAATCATCCAGTGCGGAGCGCGCCAGGCACCAGATTCCGCACCGGTCCAGGCCTAAGACAACCAACAGACTGCACCAGGAGAAATAAGCGTGCCCAAAGAGATAAAGGGCGACATGAACGGACAGGGACTGCACATAGGAATCATTGTTGCCCGATTCAACGAAGTCATCACGAGAAAGCTGCTGGACTCGGCCGTGGAGACCCTGCTCCGTCATGGGGTTAGGGACGAGGACATCACGGTCAGTTGGGTTCCGGGGTCTTTCGAGTTGCCCGTGGTGGCCAAGGCCATGGCCAAGACCGGCCGGTACCAAGCAATCATCTGTCTTGGGGCGGTTATCCGCGGCGAGACCTCCCACTACGACATGGTGGCCGGCCAGGCCGCCGGCGGAATAAGTTCCGTGGCTCTGGAAACCGGGGTGCCGAGCATCTTCGGCGTGCTGACCACCGAG
>CAYMZL010000022.1:0-12334 GCA_964394825.1 uncultured Dehalococcoidia bacterium
TAACCGGGCACGAGGAGGCGGGAATGCACGGGACCATCGTGGTGGAGCCTGCCAACTAGGCCGGCCAACCCCGGATCAAGGACTCTGCAGGTAACAAAAACAGCCGCCCAGAGACGGTCTCCGGGCGGCTGTTTTATTGGCTGATGGAACGGTTGAACGGCGCTTCTTCTATACCGCCGGGGGCTCATGGCCACCGGTGGCGTCAGAAGGGCCAAAGGGCCGGTTAACAGGGCTTGCGGACGGTTACTGGGACGGAGTGGATGGAATTTACCTGGTAGCCACGGAAATTCCACTGAGCCAACATGGGTTGCACGTTGCCCTGACTGTCCGTGGCCCGGGAGCGGAGGAGTGAGTGCCCCAAGCAGGTAGCCACCCAGCCGTATTCCCAGTGCTGCCAGGAGTAGCTCCCACCGGGCTCTTCCAGCTTGGCCGGGCGCCAGGTGCGGCCGTCATCGGTACTGACCTCCACTGTGGTGATGGGCCCGTCGCCCGACCAAGCCACTCCCTTGATCTTGTGGAAACCGGGGCTGACGATGGACCCTTTCGCCGGGTTGCTGATCAGTGACTTCACTTTCAGGGAGGTAACGCGTTCATTCTGGGAGTCCGTTATTCCGTCCGTCGCCGGGTAGATCCGGTAATCCATCTCGTGGAACCCGCCGTTGGGGTGGTCCATTATGGTAATCCTGGTCAGCCATTTGACCGAGGTCATGCCGTACCAACCGGGCACCAGTAACCTTAAGGGAAAGCCGTGGTTGTTGGGCAGGGCTTCCCCGTTTATCTCATAGGCCAAGATGGTGTCAGGTTCCAGTAATTTCTCCAAGGGCACGCTCATGGCATAGCACATGGGGCCGTCCGCATGGGGCTCGGTGCCGAAGTCTGCGCCTTCGAACAGAACGTCGGTGGCCACACTATTGAGGGAAGCCTGTTCCAGCACGGTCTTGACCGGGATGCCTTTCCAGCGGGAGACGCCGACGCCCCCATTGTCCCATTGAACGCCTTCCGCTGGGGGCTGCATGGTCGAGCGGCTGTTGCCGGCGCATTCCATGAGGCTGACGATTTCATGGCTGGGCATCTTGACCAGATCGTCATAGCGGAGATTCAGAGGGCTGTCTACATCGCCAGTGACCAGCAGGAACCAATCGGAGATGTCGATCTGGGGCGCGGCGAAGTGGCTGCGGATGAAGTGGCTTCCGATGGCGGAGACGGGGGCGTCTAGATCAGGTAGGAATACACCAGCACAAAGTGGGTCTTCAGATAGAACATTCAGGTCGCCAGAAGATTTGGAGTCCAAGCTTGGCATCGGTGCCTCCTGCGTGGTTAAGTCCAGGCGGTGAGAATCGCCTGGACCGGATTCTTATTGAGAAATTCATTGGCCGTTTAAACGGATCATCCAAGCCAATCGGATGCTCTAGGCGTGCTGAGCGACGCCCGGGAAATGGGAAACTTACCGCGGTTACAATTCCTGGTCCTCCGTGCCGCGGTCGACTGCCGACCTAATCCAGTTGGCCAGATTGTCAGTGTCCACGTCCTTCAAGAGGTAGCCATTCACCCCGGCCCGGTATGCTTGGAGCCGCTCATCGGTGTCCAGATAGGAGGTTAGGACGGCGACCTTAGTCTGCTCGCCGGCAGCCAGCGCCCGCCGGCAGATGTCGATGCCGTCCGCCTGTTTCATCTTGGTGTCGATGAGCACCACGTCCGGACGGAGCTCCCCGATGTCACCGATCGCCTCTTCTGCGTCAGAGGTAGACCCAACCACGTCCAGGCCGGGCATGGACGCCAGGCGGCGGGCGAGGATTTCCCTGGCGGGACGGTGTTCGTCGATCAAAAAAATTCGGATACTCATATCAACTTCGCGAAACGGCCAATTCCACCTTACAGCGAGGGAGATGGGGCCGAGAGTGCCGAAGGTAATCGTTCCGGCAGGCCAGTTGGACATAAAAAGAGAGCCGAACGGTGAGTGAACCGCTTGGCCCTTTGAATCTAGGGTTGGGTATGCCGGGGCTTAGCCTACCTGTCGTAGTCCCGGCGGGCCCGGCGCGTAGCCAGGAAAGCCGCCGCCTGAGACCGGCGGGACACCTCCAGCTTGCCCAGGATGTTGCTCACGTAGTTCTTGACCGTCTTGTCGCTCAGGTGTATCTGGCCGGCGATCTCCCGGTTGGTCTGACCTTCGGCGATCAACTCCAGTATCTTCTGCTCCTGCTCGGTCAACTGGGACAGAACATCTTCTTCCTTGCCCCGGCGCACGCGTTCCAGGACGCCGGCGGTGACGGCCGGGTCCAGCAGCGACTGGCCGGCGCCCACCCGGCGGATGGCGTCGACTATCTCCTGGGAGCGGATCTCCTTCAGCAGATACCCGGAGGCCCCGGCGATGATGGAACCCATCACGGCTTCCTCGTCACTATATGAGGTCAGCATCAGGACTTTGATGTCGGCGTTCTCGTCGCGTATCTCGCGGCAGGCCTCGATGCCCGAGCCGTCGGGCAGGCGGATGTCCATCACCACCACGTCGGGGACGAATTCCCGGGCTTTTGCCACGGCCTCGGCAGCGGTGCCGGCCTCGGCCACAACGGAGAGGTCCTGCTGACGGGAGACCAGCATGGCCAGCCCCTTCCGAACGATGTCATGGTCGTCGACGATCAGGATCTTTAATATGTCCTTCGATGCCATCTAGTTTTCCTAACCTGGCGTTGGCTTACGTTTGGCCATCGGCCCAGTGGCAGATATAGGTTACACCAGAGGCGGCGGGCCCGTGGGAACGGGGACCGGAATCTTTATTTCAAGCTTGGCGCCGGCGCCAAGAGAACTTTCGATGTAAAACACCCCGCCCAAGCGTTCAGCCCGGTCCTTGATGTTGGGAAGGCCGTAACCCCGGCCCAACTCGGCGGTTTCCAGGTCAAATCCATCTCCGTCGTCGGCGATGGTCAGGCAAATGTCGCCTTCGCAGACGGCCAAGGACACCGACACGTTCTTGGCGTGGGCGTATTTCTCGATGTTGGAGAAGGACTCTTGGAGGATATGCCAGATGTTCACGAAATAGCGTTCGGGCAGATGCGACGGGTCAATATCCAGCTCAACTGTGACGGAGACGCCGGCGCGGTCCTCCAGGTAGCCAACCAGCGAGGCCAGGGCCTCTTCCAACCGCCTCCCCTGTAGTTCCGTTGGGCGCAGGTCCATGATGTAGCGGCGGATGTCTCCGATGGCCTGGTTCAGGTCGACGACGACTTCCTCGATCCGAGGCTTTACGTTCTCCGGTTTTTCCGCGGCTTGGCTGGCAATATCCTCCAGCGTCAGGCCCACCGCGTACATGGACTGAATCACGCCGTCGTGGAGGTCCCGGCCGATGCGGTCGCGCTCGTCGGCCACCGCCAGCCGCTGGGACTGGTCCTGTTGCTGGAGATAGAGGTTGATGTTTTCCATGGCCACCGACAATTGATCGGCCAGGGTTTCCAGGGTTTTAACGTCGCTGTCGTCGAAGATGTGGGGCTCCATGCCGTCGATGTTGATCACGGCTACGGTTTCGTCTTTTACCATCACCGGGACCGCCAACTCGGCGGCGGTCTCGAACCCGGCCACGGCGTAGTAGCGGGAATCTTCAAGGACATCGTTGCAAAGGGCGGTCTGGCCGGTGCGGGCCACCCAGGCGGCGATGCCCCGGTCCAGGGGCCGGTGGGTCCCCAGGGGAATCTTGCCCTCGTTCGACCCGGCCAAGGCGCGTATCTGGATGGCGTTATTCTCCCGGTCCACCCAGAAGATCTGCACGTTCTGGTATTGGAATCCCTCTCGCAACAACTCGGCCACCTTTTCCAGCAGGAGGTCCAAGTCAAAGATGCGGGTCAATTCCCGGCCCATCAAGTTCAGCACATCGAGCTGGGCGGAACGGCGGGTCTCGGCCTCGAAGAGACGGGCGTTCTCGATGGCCACCGCAGCCTGGGCGGCGAATAACGTGACGATATTTTCATCGTCGGCGGAGAATTCTTTCGCGCCGATCTTGTTGGCCAGATACAGGTTGCCTAGGACGACGCCCTCGAAGGTGATGGGCACGCCCAAAAAGCTGTGCATGTCAGGGTGATTGGCGGGGAAACCGGCGGACTCGGGGTGCTGGCTGAGGTCGGCCAAGCGAAGGGATTGTCCCTCCCGCAGCACCACGCCCAAGACACCTTTGCCCTCCGGTGGATCACCGATTTTCTCCCGGTCCGGGCGAGAGATTCCCGAGGTTATGAACTGGGCCAGGGACCCGTCTTGGCCCATGATTCCCAGGGCGCTATAGGTGGCCGAGACCAATTCCCGGCTAAGGTCGGCCACCTGCTGCAGCACCATCTCCAGAGACAGGTTGGAGCTAAGAGTCCGGATGGCATCGTGAAGCGCGGCGCCCTCGGTGTTGACCGGTTCTCTACTGACTGAGCTAATTGGGTTCGAACCGCGGGGATTTCCCGGTGAGTCGGACATGATTCTTTCTATAGAACATTATAGCCAGCGGCCACTGGCAGAGGAACCCGCACGGCGCCGGCGGGTCCATGAGTCGAATATGACCATTGGCCCGGTGAAATTCAGTCCGTTCGGCCCTTTGGAGGCCTTGGCAACCAAGATACAGTCGATGTGCGGAGAGGACGACACCGGCGGACCGGTCAGGGCCTTAAGGCCCTGGGGAACGCAACCGGCCTCTCCACCGCTCCCGGTCCATCCGGGAATATCGATCAGGAGGTGAGCATGGTTCTTAAATTTGTGCGAGACCATGCCTGGAAGTTCCCTAGTATGCCCCCGCTGACCTTGAAGAGTGGAGCTGAGGGAGTTTCGGAGAACCCTCCGGAACCTAATCCAGGGGTCAGCGGGGGCAACCAGGTCCATACGCCCCGCCTCAATAGCAATTAACAGCCAAATACCTTTACCACCGCTCCGCCAGCCGTTGTGAGGCAGGCGCGGCAGGCGCCGCAGCGGACGCAAAGGTGGGCTCATTCGGTCAGAAAGACCGAGATTTGCGAGGCGATGGGAACGGACAGAGTACTTTGAGAGACCAGGCGGCAGAGATGTTTAGCCTGGTCTCTTGGTTATTTCAGCGGCGCGATGATCGGAGGACGAGTGGGCAATCACGACCCGTTCCCGTATTGTCCTGAAAAATGGATGGGAAATCTTGAGGCCTGGTGAACTAGCGGAGGTGCGGCGGGATGATGGCCGGATGCCCGGTTAAGGAGGCCGTATGACCAGCAAGACAGTGGTGGTCCTGGGAGGAGGCGTGGGCGGACTGTCCGTGGCCAACGATCTGCGCCGCCGGTTGGACCGGAAGCACCAGGTGTTGGTGGTGGACAAGACGGGCGGCCACGTCTTCTGGCCGTCCCTGCTCTGGCTTCAGGTGGGCCTGCGGCAGCCCAACAAGATCACCAAAGAGCTGGAGAAACTCCTCAAGAGCGGGATTACCGTTGTACGGGGCGAAGTGGAGTCCATCAACCCCGTGGCGATGCGGGTGGTGGTTGGTGGGAAGACCATTGACGCCGATTATCTGGTGGTTTCCCTGGGCGCCCAGTTGGCCCCGGAACGAGTGCCGGGGCTGGAGGAGGCGGGCCACAATCTGTATTCCATGGAAGGTTCGGTTGCCGTCAGGGATTTCTGCCGCGGGTTGGGCCGCGAGCCCACGGGGACAAAGCTGGCGGTCCTGGTGGCGGGTATGCCCTTTAAATGCCCGGCGGCGCCATATGAAGCGGCCATGCTCTTGGCCCACCACGCCCAGAACAAGCACCTCGAGTCCCGGACCTCAATCAGCCTTTATTCCCCTGAGCCCGGGCCCATGGGCGTGGCGGGGCCGGTGGTGTCGGCGGGCGTAAAAAGGATGCTCGCCCAGCGGGGCGTCGATTACTACCCGAAGCATCAGGTCGAGAAAGTTGACCCCTGTTCCCGTACTATCTCCTTCGGCAACGGCATCGAGGCATCCTACGACTTTCTGGTGTATGTCCCGCCCCACGTGGTCCCGGAGGTTGCGTGCGAGGCGGGCTTGGCCGGGGATGGCGGTTGGATAACGGTGGACCGCGAATCCATGGAGACCCGGTTCCCCGGCGTGTTCGCCATCGGCGACAACGTGTCGATCCCGCTGGAGATGGGGCTGCCTCTGCCCAAGGCCGGTGTTTTCGCCCACCGCCAAGCCCAGGCCGTGGCCAAGACCATCGCGGCACGGATCAAGGGAAAGGGTGGGGAGGGAGTGTTCGACGGACACGGTCTATGTTTCGTCGAAGTCGGGGGTGGCCGGGCCGGGTTTGGTGCAGGGAATTTTTACGCCCATCCAGTGCCCCAGGTCAAATTTCACGAGCCCAGCCGCAGGTGGCATATAGCCAAGGTGGTGTTCGAGAAAAGATGGATGAAACAGTGGTTCTGACTCCGAGCCGCCATCGATGGGCAATTGACCTGGCAGGAAGTTGAATATGGAAACGATTGATCTGTTGGAAAACATCTCCAATACGGCGGACGGGGTATTCGCGGTCGATGAAGACCAGCGGATCGTCCATTGGAACTCGGGCGCCGAAATGATCCTGGGATATTCGGCCAAAGAGATGCTGGGCCGTTTCTGTTTTGATGTTATGAATGGCCTCGACGAACCGCCCAAAGAGGTTTGCTATCTGGGCTGCCCAATCATGGATTGCGCCAAAGGAGGCTACCCCACGCCCGGCCGGGACGTGAAGGTCAAAGCCAAGGACGGCACAGGCCGGTGGTTGAGCATGACGCATACCTACATCAGAGGAAAAAACCTCCGCCTGGCCGCGGTGGTGCACATATTCCGGGACATAACTGAGGGTATGGAGGCCATACGTACGCTGGAGCGCATCTCCCGGGAAGTGTCGGCCTACGGCGTCCCGGCAGCAGCCAAGGCGCCGGAGATCCACCACCACGACGAACTGACGGAACGGGAAAAGCAGGTGGTGACCATGTTGGCTCAGGGAGAAGGGACTAGCGACATCGCCAAGAAAATGATGATCAGCAACGCCACCGCTAGGAACCACATCCAGAACGTTCTGGTCAAGCTGGACGTCCACACCCGGCTAGAGGCGGTGGCCTACGTGCTGCGGAACAGGGCGACTGACCACGAATAGCGTTCTGTCCCGGTAATCACGACGCGTGCCTAACCGGCCATGTGGCCCGGAAAGTCAGCCCCTTTCGGCTTTCCGATCAGGGCCGTTTGCCTATTTTGGGGCTCAATTAGTGCCTCTAACATGTAGGTGAACCAGCAATCAAAATTTCCAGCGGTGGTCATCGATCGTAGGAACCGCGCCATCACACTTTAGGAAGGGAGGCAGCGACATGTACAAACGGATTTTGGTGCCACTTGACGGCTCTCCCCTGGGCGACCGGGTACTTCCATACGTGCGGATGTTGGGCAAGAAACTCGGGGCCAAGGTCGAATTATTCCGGGTATTCGACCCCCATCCGGAGTACATGTATCCCGACCCTTACCAGTTCCGGGAGCGTAATGACTCCTCGGAGTATTGCCGGAAAGAGATAATGACGGCCTTGGGCAGGGCCAAGATCCACTTGGAAGAGGCCGGAATCTCAGCTACCGCCGTGATGCACGGGCCGGAAACGGTGGCTACTGGGGAAATCCACAGATACGGCACTCCGGCTGAGCACATCGTGATGGAGTCCGAGAAAGAGCCCGACACGCTGATCGTAATGTCCACCCACGGGCGGTCGGGGGTCGGCCGGTGGGTCATGGGCAGCGTCTCTGACAAGGTGCTCCGCTCGACGGACAAACCGTTGCTAATCATCCGCGCCGAAGGCAACGATGCAGTTCTGGACGGGACCATCGGTCAAATAATCGTCCCGCTGGACGGCTCGGCTCTGGCGGAGAAAATCCTGCCCCACGCCATCGCTCTCGCCAAGGCTCTGGAGGCCAAGGTGTGCCTGGTGCGGGCGACTCAGGACGACGAATCCGACGATGGCGGGCTTGGCCACCTGGAACGGCTGGCCGAAACGTTCCGGGATGAAGGTGTGGCGGAGGTGGAGGAGTTGTTGCTCCACGGTGACCCGGCAACGGCCATTGTCGACTTGACCCACGAGTACCCGGATGCCCTGGTGGCCATGACCACCCACGGCCGCTCCGGCTTTGGCCGGTGGCTGATGGGCAGCGTTGCCGACCGGGTGGTCCGCCACGCTGCCGGGCCGGTGTTGGTCCTCCGGGGCTGACAAGCCGGCCTGATACTTAAAATCGGAATCCTAAAAGGCAGGGCCGCCAACGCCCTGCTTGATGCAGGGGCACTAAGAGGAATGATTGATCTGCATCTGTTGGCCCGCGCTCCCCTGCTCGTAAAATGATTTAGGCAGGGGGAAGGTGCCCCGTGATTCCGGGGGTGGTGCATCCCTAAGATGGGGGCCGTATCTATGAGACCCGCAATCTTTGGACGAGACGAAGATGGCCGGCGCTGGGGCGGAAAGCTGAGGTTCACCCCCGCTGAATGGGTGGCCTCCACCGGGCTCCTGATGATTGCCGTAGGCGTGACCATCGCGGTTATGACTGCAACGCCGCTGGCTCTGTTGCCCGGCATCACCTACGCCATCGCGGTGGGAATGGCCTACATGGTCTACCGGCATTATCTGCGCGTCCGCCGGGACATCGCGACTACTGCTGAGGCGGCCAAGGAGAACGCCCCGTTCCGGGTAGATGTCCACCCACTTTCGGAGTCGGGTTGGGAAGACGAGCCGGAGATGGATGTTCCAGAATGGGTGGATCTGCCGGCCGCCACTTATTTCAAGGTGGTCGGTTCTCGGGGAATATGCCCAATGGGCGTCACCCAGGGCGATTTCTTGAAATTGGCGGCCTCCGGATCGGTTACTCCCAGTCTATGCGCCGAGGCCGAGGCAGTGCTGCGCATGGCGGCTGCGAACGACAGCGAAGTCAGGGAATGGTGTTGCCCGGTCTACGACCACCTGCTGGTCTTCAAAAAGCTGGACAAGGTTTCCTGAAAACCAGCCTTTCGCCCAAACATAAGTTCATAAAGCCGATTCTCCCTCCCCATCACCGGAGACCCGACAGGGGTCTCCGGTGATGCATAGGCACTACATCAAATGGTGCATGTGCATCTTCCAGACTCAGACATCGCTTTCTATATTGGATTATTAGGTACACCTAGGAGGACGACATGAAATTCGGATTGTTCTACCTGTTCAGCGACTTTGGCGACATTCCTCAAGACCGGATATTCAACGAAGTTTTGGAGGAGATCGAATACGGCGAGGAACTGGGCTTCGATTCGGTGTGGCTGCCCGAGCACCATTTTGCGGTCTACGGTATGCTGGGCAACCCGCTGACCATGGCGGCGGCCGTATCCCAACGGACCCACCAAATGAAGATCGGCACCGCAATCATGGTGCTGCCCTTCCAGCACCCGCTGCGGGTTGCCGAAGACGCAGCCCTGGTGGACGCGCTCAGCGGCGGAAGGTTGATACTGGGTGTGGGCCGCGGGTATCAACCCCCAGAATTCAAAGGGTTCGGCATTCCCCAAGAAGACTCCCGGTTGATGTTCCTGGAGGCCTTCGAAATCCTCCGCCGGTCCCTAAGCGGCGAGAAATTCGACTATAAAGGCGCCCACTGGCAGATTGAGGAACCCACGGAGATCTTCCCCAAGCCCGTCCAGAAGCCCCATCCGCCGTTCTACATGGCGGCGGTGAGCCCGGCCAGTTACGAGCTTGCGGCAAAGTTTGGCATCTCCCTGCTCCGGTCGCCCCAGTTCACCAACTTGGGCACGGTGTCGGAGGCCTTTGACGGGTACCGGAAATTGATGTCGGACCAGGGCTTCGACGCCGACGCCATGGACCAGCCCTTCTCGGTCAGGACCTTCGTGGCGCCCACCAACGAAGAGGCAAAGGCCGAGACCAAACATGTGGTGTGGTTCTATCACCTGTTGGCCACGCTTCTACCAGGGGCTCCCGGCCGTCCGGCCCCGGCAACGGGCTACGAAGACTACCCCAGAGACCCCAGCGTGCTGTCCAAGGTGACCGCCGAGGAGGTGTGGGAGCGGGGAACCGCCTTCGGGTCGCCGGAGCGGGTGGTCACCCAGATGAAGCGTTACATGCACGAGGCGGGAGCCACCAGCTTCCTGCACCAGATGCGCATCGGGGGCCTGGAGCACAAGAAGGTGATGCGGTCAATGGAGCTGTTCGCCAAACACGTGATGCCTGAGCTTAGGGAAGAGGAGGCCAAGATGGGGGCCTCCGTACCCGCATAGCGCCAGAGGCCTCAGAAAGCCAGGGACGGGCAGACGGTCAGCACCCGAGTTTGTCCACTGTAGGCGGTTCGCCTTGCTGAGCATCAGTTCGCGTCAAGCGGGTCTAAACGCTGGAGGCTGAAATTGCCCGCTGGATGCCTTGAGCGAGGCACTAAGCAAAGGCGATTCGCCGAATTCATATGGACTGATCGCTGCCACGATCCATTCGTGGCCATTTCCGCCAAGCCGATAATCGACAGCGCCGCCAACTCGTCTTTTGGAGGGTGTTCGACTCTCCCCCGTCTCTCTGTCTGGCTCATCGCAAAGGCATTCATCACTTACCAGACAAACGGAGGACTAACGGTTTTTTGCAAAATAGGCACCGGTATCAAACGTTATGCAGGCACGCACTTAAAACGTTGTATATTTAGATTGGACAATGTTCACCCCCAAGATCCCGAAAAAACCGTTGAGATCTTTCACCTCTTTGTGGACCTGAGCTATTAACATTTTCGGAAATATATTCGAGACAGGATCGCAAGGATACATTTCATAAATAATCAGGAGAAGCCGGAGGATAGCTCCCCCGGCTTCCTCTCCAGGACCCGGCCCAATCTCCCGAGCTCCTACGGCACATCCGGCGGGATCGGGTTTCCGTTGCGTATTAGCAGGCGGACCACCTCGGGGTTAGGACCTGAATCGGAAAGGATCTGGAGAAAAACGGTTCGGGTTATCATCCGTTGATAATCGCTCCGACACCAACCAGCGTAGAAACTACAAGAGCCAAAATTGCGAAAAGCAGGGCTGTTTTTGATGACTCTCTGGCCTGGTGGAGTTCTTCGTACTCCATGAGTTGGAAATAGGCATCCGGTGTCATCATTGACCAATGGCCATGATCGTGCACCGAGTGGTTGTATATACGCGTAATCATGGGTTCCGTGGCTGTCGGGCATTCATCGAGCACGTACCTCAGCGTTTCCGGGTGATCGACCGTGCTCTGATTCAACGTTTGCTTGCGGATATATTTGAGGGTGGTGATGTAAAAATCATCTTCGTTCTTTGCCATCGTTCCTCCGATGCTTCGATTTCCCCCGGTCCCGGAAATTAGGAGTTGGTTTCATCCAATTTACTGGCCTCTGCAACCGCTTCGGGACTGAACAGATCAACCTTCATCCGGAAATTAATTTTTTGTTGAACCGATTTATCGATTGGCTCACGACTCAACTCCACATCTAATCCCACCTCATCTTTCAGCCGCTGGGGCCATTTCTGAACTTTGTCCCACCATTCGGTGAATTCTGGGTCGTTTGAGCCGAGGGGTATGGGAAGAGCACCGATGATTGCAGTCATCATCAACGTCAGAAGAATTTTCAATTGGAGCCGCATGAAGCCAAAGTTGCCATAACCCCCAAAGTGGTACGTTCGAAGAAATTGGTCTTCGCCGACCTGTACCTCTTCCACTACATGCAAAGATGCCACCATATTGGGGTGGCTCAGCGCACTAAACGTCGAGTACATCTCGCCAAACGGATAATCGACACCGTGTTTTTTTAGCTCTGCAATCGTGTTGCCCGCTGTGTACTGTTTCAAATCAATCATCCACCTTGTTGCCAGCTTCCTGTCAAATTGGAATAGTAACAAGAGCAAGCTTGTTTCGATTGAGTCCCGCATCGTTTGGTAAGCCTGCTCTCCAAGCCCCATTAAAATCAGGCGTAAAGACGCTTCGTAGTCGTTAACCAATCGCGCCATCAAGACGAGGGACGCATCCTTGCCATCGTCACTAGCAATGAAAGTTGGGGAAGCCCCTCGATAGATTGGGTCTAAGATGTCGTTCATCATCTCCTGGAAGAGCATCCGCTCCTTAAAAAATAAGCTACTGGTCCATTCGGTGAGATGCCCCTCGAAATTTGTTATTTGTTCGTAAGAGTTCAAAGCCACACCCCAGACATCACTTCAGTCAAGAAACCAACCTTATGTCCCTTTTGGCAACTCGACCAGCCATTTGAAATTGCTGGTATTTCTTCGGTAATTCTATCACCGAATCTATACTCTGGTATCTGAGCTGACTCGCCGACGGGTGCCAAAAGCGATGGTGCCAAAGACCCACCATTTGAAATTGGTGCTATTTTCTTGGAGTCGGCGCAAAAGGTCCT
>CAYMZL010000023.1:0-12160 GCA_964394825.1 uncultured Dehalococcoidia bacterium
GACGAATATTGCGACTAGCTTAGGTTTCATTCTTGCTACACTACCGCCTGTCACGAAGCCCGTGACCCATTGGAAGCCATTCTATACCAGCGGTCCCGCCAATGCCAGGACTGCATCCCCAGATTTGGGCGGCCGCAAGGGCTAAATGGGGTCATCAGTCCACTGGATTATGGGACCCTCATGCTAGAATATAGCCCGGCTTACGCACCCATACTTCAGCCCACGAAATTCGGACCGGCAGATGCAATTTCGCAACCTCCCCAGCGTCGATAGTGTCCTGGCCAACTCCGACGTGGCCGCCGCCGCCCAGTCCTTCGACCGTGACTGGGTCGTCGGCCTCGTCCGGGAGGCGTTGGAAACGGCGCGGGAGCAGATCAGGCAAGGAGGCGATTCGCCCGACGCCGGCCGCGTCGCCGAATCGGTCTGCCAGCGGATCGAAGACACCATGCGGGCCGAGCCCCGGCCGGTGATCAACGCCACCGGGGTGGTGATTCACACCAACCTGGGACGCGCTCCCCTGAGCAGGGCCGCCATCGAGGCCGCCAACCAGGCGGCCCAGGGGTATTCCAACCTGGAATTGGACTTAACCACCGGACGCCGGGGCTCCCGGCAGGCGCAACTGCAGTCTATTTTGCGCCAGATCACCGGGGCCGAAGCTGCCTTGGCGGTGAACAACAATGCCTCAGCCATGCTCTTGGGCCTCTCGGCCCTGGCCGCCGGCAAGGAAGTGGTGGTCTCCCGTTCCGAGGCCGTGGAGATCGGCGGCGGCTTCCGGGTCCCCGACGTGCTGCGGCAGAGCGGCGGGACCCTGGTCGACGTGGGCACCACCAACCGGACCTACCTACGCGACTACGACGAGGCGGTGACCGAGAACACAGCCGCTTTTTTGAAGGTCCACGCCAGCAATTTCCGGGTGGAGGGATTCACGGCGTCAGTGGACACTTCCGACCTGGTGGAGGTGGGCCAAAGGCGCGGCATACCGGTGCTCCATGACGTGGGCAGCGGCAGCCTTTTGTTGACCGAGAAATACGGCATGGCCCACGAGCCGACGCCCCAAGAAAGCATCCGGGACGGCGCCGCTCTGGTGTTCTTCTCGGGAGACAAGCTGCTGGGCGGGCCCCAGGCCGGCATCGTGATTGGCAAGAAGGACCTGGTTGACCGGCTGGCCCGGCACCCCTTGGCCCGGGCAGTGCGCATCGACAAACTGAGTCTGGCCAGCCTCACCGCCACATTGGTCCATTACCTGCGGGGCGAGGCGGAGCGGGAGATTCCCGTCTGGCGCATGATCTCGACACCCGAGGCCAAACTCAAGAAGAGGGCCAAGTCTTGGCAGTCGGGCCTGGAGTGTCCCGCGTCGGTGGAGCGGAGCCTTTCCGCCGTTGGCGGCGGCAGCCTGCCCGGCGAGACCCTGCCGTCTTGGGTGCTCTCGGTGGACTGCCAGGAAACTGGAGCGGAAGAGGTCATGCGCCGGCTGCGGGATTGCAGCCCTCCGGTGGTCGCCCGCATCGAAGAGGACCGGGTCTTGTTGGACCCGCGGACGGTGTTGCCCGAAGAGGATGGGCCGCTGCTGGACGCGCTGCGGTCCGCGGTGGCCCAATGATTCGCCGGACGACCCAATTTGGGATATTTAAAGATGGATAAGGAAGCTGGATGACCGACTATCTATTGGTGCACGGCGCGGGGCAGGGAGCTTGGAGTTGGGGCCCGGTCTGGGGATACCTGACCGCCCCGGAGGAGCACCCTCCCACATTGCACAAACGCCGCCGGGCCAACCGGGTGCATCCCTTTGACCTTCCGGGCCACGGCGCGGACGCCGACGGCGACACCGCCGCGGTGCGGCTGGAAGAGTGCGTCCAGGCCATCACACGGACCGCGGAGCGGGAACAGTTGCAGGACCTGGTGCTGGTGGGCCATGGGTTCGCCGGCAGTTTGGTGGTCCAAGCGGCCAACGAGATGTCCGTCCCGCCCAAACGGGTGGTGCTGGTGGCGGGGATTGTGCCGGCGCCGCAGCGGCCCTTGCTCAGCGCCTGCCCGCCACGGACACGGGCCGCGTTCAGCCTGTTCTCCATGCTCAGTTCACTGTCCCGTCAGGAATTAAGGCTGCCCAGTCCCGCCATCAACGGGTTCATGTGCAACGGCATGGATCCCATGGAAGTGGTGCAACTATTGCGGTTCTTTGGCCCGCTGCCAACCAGGGTGCTCAGATCACGCTTTCCCATGGAGGACTCGGCGCTCCCCTGTCCGGTGACCTATATCGTGCTGACCCAGGACAAGATGATTCCGCCGGACGCCCAGTTACGCATCGCCGAACGTTTCGATGGGGTGGAAACGGTGGAGATCGATTCTTGCCACCAGGTGATGGCCCAGCGCCCCCGGGAATTGGCCGAGGTCCTGCTGCGCTACGCCTAGGATTCTGGGTGGCTCGCCATCAGATGTGATACCTATCCACCGGTGTAGGGGCGGGTTTTGCAACCCGCCCTCCCTCTCGTAAGCCATGTTTCTGGGTGCCAGAACCTTAGTGGGCCGGCATGCCTCTTCCCGGCAGGCGCTTCGTTTTTCCAACCGCCGCTGCAAAAGAAAAGGGCAGGTTGGAAACCTGCCCCTACGCCGGTGGCCGGTTTCCAGACATGCAAGAGGCAGCGATATGAGATTGGCAGTCTCAGAGGCTCTGCCGGGGTGATGCTCCGCTGCGGTTGGTTCTAGGATGTCAGAGAATTGGAAAGGGTCCGCCTCATCAGGCGGACCCATTTTGTTGCACCGGGGGCTCTTGGCGGCCTAGTGGACGTGGCCGTGAGCGTCGGGTTCCTTTTCGTGTTCCTCGGAGATCAGAGTCTCGGTCGTCAGGATCATCGAGGCCACGCTGCCGGCGTTCTGCAGGGCGGCGCGGGTGACTTTGGTCGGGTCGATTATGCCCTTGGCCACCATGTCGCCGTAGTCGTTGGTGGCGGCGTCGTAGCCAAAGTTGGAGACGCTGTTGTTGCGGACCTCTTCCAGCACAACCGCGGCTTCGTGGCCCGAGTTAGCGGCGATGATCCGGATCGGCGATTCCAGCGCCTTCCTCAGGATGGCCTTGCCCACGTTTTCGTCGTCGGGCAGGGTCAGTCCGTCCAGGGCTGACATGGCCCGGATATAGGCGACCCCGCCACCGGGCAGAACGCCCTCTTCGATGGCGGCCTTGGTGGCCGACAAGGCGTCTTCGACCTTGGCCTTGCGTTCCTTGAGCTCCGGTTCGGTGGGCGCGCCGATCTTCAACACGGCGACTCCTCCGGACAGCTTGGCCAGCCGCTCCCGCAGTTTTTCCTTGTCGTACTCAGAGGTAGTCTCTTCGATCTGGACCTTGATCTGCTCGGTGCGTCCCTTGATGTCGTTCGACGAGCCCTTGCCATCGATGATGGTGGTGTGGTCCTTGGTGGACTCGATCCGGCGGGCCTGGCCCAGGTCGGCGACCGTTGCCTGGTCCAGACGGCGGCCGGTCTCTTCGGAGATCACCTGCCCTCCGGTGAGCACGGCGATGTCTTCCAACATGGCCTTGCGGCGGTCACCAAATCCGGGGGCCTTCATCGCCATGCAGTTCAGGGTGCCCCGCAGGCGGTTGACCACCAAGATGGCCAGGGCCTCACTGTCGATGTCCTCGGCGATGATCACCAGGCTCTTGGTAATCTGGAGAACCTGCTCCAGCAGGGGGACCAGCTCGGCGGCGGAGGAGATCTTTTTGTCGGTGATCAGGATGTAGGGATCCTCGATAACGGCTTCCATGCGCTCGGGGTTGGTGACGAAGTAGGGGCTGATGTAGCCGCGGTCGAAGTTCATGCCCTCGACGTACTCGGTGGAGGACTCGGCGCTCTTGCTCTCTTCGACGGTGACGACGCCCTGGACGCCGACCTTGTCCAGCACATCGGCCAGCATGCCGCCGATCTCTGAGTTGCCGGCGGAAATCGTGGCCACATGGGCCATCTGGTCCCGGCCCTCGATGGTGTGGGAAAGTTTCCCCAGCTCCGCCACCACGGCGGAAACACTCTTGTCGATGCCCCGTTTGATGGCCATGGGGTCGGCGCCGGCCGCCACGTTCTTGATGCCCTCTTGGACGATGACCTGGGCCAGGATGGTGGCGGTGGTGGTCCCGTCACCGGCCACCTCGTTGGTCTTGGAAGCGGCTTCCTTGATCAATTGCGCGCCCATGTTCTGGAAGGACTCGGGCAGGTCGATCTCTTTGGCGATGGTCACACCGTCGTTGGTGATGACGGGAGCGCCCCACTTCTTTTCCAGGACCACGTTGCGGCCCTTGGGGCCCAGGGTCAATTTCACGGCGTTGGCGACCGTGTCGATCCCTTTGAGCAGCGCTTGTTGGGCGTCCTCACCGCGGACAATCTCTTTGGCAGGCATCACTATCTCCTTAATTCCAGGCGGGGAACCTATCCCCTGCCCCGTTAAAGAATAGGACCGCGCTTGCCAGCGGTCAAGTTGCGAGATTCCACCAGTCAAGTACCAGGATCTCGCGTTTTCCCGGCGTGCTAGACTTCGCCCATGGCGTTCACCGCAGACTTACACCTGCATTCCCGCTACGCCTACGCCTGCAGCAAGCACCTGACGTTGGCGAATATGGTTGCCTGGGCCAAGCTCAAGGGCATAGACCTGCTGTCCAGCGCCGATTTCACCCATCCCGCGTGGCTGGCCGAGTTGGAAGAAAACCTGAGGCCGGCCGGGGACGGCGATTACGAATTCGACGGTATGAGATTCGTTCTGGGAACGGAACTTAGTTGCGTCTACCAACAGGGAGGCCGCTCCCGCCGGCTGCACCTGTTGGTCTTCGCCCGGAATTTCGAGACCGTCCGGGGAATCCGCGAGATGATGACCGGGCTGAACTCCAAGTTGAACGGCGACGGCAGGCCCACGGTCGGGGCCTCGGCCCGGGACCTGACGGCCCGGTTATTGGACATCGACCCGGCCTGCATGGTGGTCCCGGCCCACATCTGGACCCCCTGGTACGGGATGCTTGGTTCCAAGTCGGGGTTCGACGCTTTGGATGAGTGCTTCGGGGATATGGCCCCGCAGATCCACGCGGTGGAAACAGGGTTGTCCAGCGATCCGGAGATGAACTGGGAAGTGCCCGCCCTGGCCGGGAAGACCATCGTTTCCTTCTCCGACGCCCATTCCCTGCCCAACATGGGCCGCGAACTCACGGTGTTCCAAGGCGACGCGGGCTACCGTGACCTGGCGGCGGGGCTGAAGGGCAATCGGGTGGAGCAGACCATAGAGTTCTTCCCGGAAGAGGGGAAATACCACCTTAGCGGCCACCGCAGATGCGGGATCAGCCGGACTCCCGATGAGACCGGCCGGACCGGGACCAGATGCCCCAAATGCGGCCGGCCATTGACCTTGGGGGTGCTGCACCGGGTGCGGGAGCTATCTGGGGATGAAGAAAGGCCGTTAGATTGGGGGAAATAGACGTCCCTACGTCAGGTTGGCGCCGCTGATTGAATTACTGGCCCACACCCTGGGCCGAGGCCGGGCCACCAAGTCGGTGAGTCTAGCCTATCACCGCATCTGCCGCGAGCTGGGCGGGGAAGTCCGGGTATTGACCCAGGCCGGGTTCGACGACCTCGAGAGGGTTGGCGGAGAGGCCCTGGCCATCGCCGTGACCAAAGTCAGAAACGGTCAGGTTCAGATCGTGCCCGGTTTCGACGGGCAGTACGGGACGGTGCTCCCGGCCGATTAACGGGTTATCTAATTTCCGCCGGCCAGGCTGGCCCTGGCGGACACCTCAGGCGGGCCCAGCGTGAGCCGCCCGGCCACCAGGGTGACCGGGTCGTAGGACCCATAAGTTACTTCCTGCCCCACGGCCAGTTCCCGCACGGCCAGTGTCCGGTCCTGCTGGGTGATCGTGGTGCCGGGGCCCACCTTTAAACTGATCAGGTCGAACCAGATATTCGATACGGTGACCCTTGCATAGCCGCCCGGGCCGTCCAGGCCACCGCTCACACCCCTGATGATGCCGGTGACCAGTCCCGGTTCCGGCGCTTTTAGGCTGAGCACAACGATCTCGCCGGCCCGTCCACCGGGGATGTCCGATGGCCGGACCCTGGTGTTGGGCCGTACCAAGTCGCCCAGACGCACCTCATTGATGGACACACGCAGACCGTCCCGGCGGATCAAGGTGTCGGCATTGTGGGTGAACCGCCGCAATCGGCCATCGGGGGTCCTGATGGTGAGATTGCCGTCGGCAACCTTGGGGATGAAGCTGTGGACCACGCCGCTCACCAGTTCCTCGCCGGGGAGCGGCGCGAAGATATCCAGTTCCAACAAGCGGTAAAGATCGGGATCGAACCGGGCAAAGACGTTGGTCCCTGCCACGGCCGAGTCCAGGTCGGTGGGTGCGCCGTTCCGAAAAACGCTGGTCCCGGCGGTTTGGAGCGATATCTGTTGTCCGGTGGCCCGGTCCAAGATGGTGATGATGGCTGCCTTGGCTCCGATATCAAGCAGGGTCCCCTGGACCTCTCCCCGGCCCGCCCTGATGGCCAGTTGGGTGGACGGATCGCCGGGCAGGGTGTTGCCGGCCAATACCGCGACCCGGCTGGCGTCATTTCCGGAGAGGGCGTACCGGACGGTTACCCGGCTGGCCAGGTCCAACCGGCCGGACCGGACCCTCTCTCCGAAAAGGGCCACCGGTGTGGTATCGGAGATTCTAACCATCACGGCCGGTCCTGACGTTGGCTGGACGGTTACCTGTCCTGTACGGCTGTCGATCGATGTCACCAAGCCGGTCACGTCGGCGGAGGGCAACCCGATGCGGTGTTTGGAGAATAGGTTGGCATAGACCTCTTCGGCGCTTGCCATCGCCTTGCTATTGACCAGCAGGGAGAGGTTGCGGACACCGTGCTCAGCCAGCCGCCAGCGCAGGGCGGTCATGTTGGCCGAGGCCTCGGGGGTGTCGATGTCCTGGTTCAACGCCAGAGCCTCTTGGATACGTTCGGCTCCGGCCAGCGCCCGGTCGAAGGCCGTAACCGTCAGGCTTCCAGTGGACAGGTCCTGCTCCAGCACGGCGGTGACCAACTCCCCAACCGGCGCCGCGTCCAGTGATTCTATGGCGGTCGCCGTGACCTGCCGCCCAGAGGCGTCCCGCAGCGTTAAATCTCCTCCGGTAACTGGTCCGACGACCAGCCCGGTGAAATGCCTGGTGCGCACCGGCCGGCCCGGGACGGCGAGGACCGATACAGCCCGCGGCCCGTCGGTCGTAACCGCGACAAGGGCGCCCTGGGCAATGTTGGAGACCGACGGTGATTGCCATCCGTGGATGCCGGCGGTTGTGTCGGCGTCCAGGGAAAGGGTGACCGGACCCGAGGCGGTCTGTAGTGTGATTTCGGAAGGTGTCACCGAGGTCACCGTGCCGAATACGCCGGACCCGCCGGACCCGTCCGAAAAGATGACCGGGCGCACCTGAGACTCGGATTCCCCGGTGATGGACGTGGCGACCACTTCGATGACCAGCGGGTTCTCGGATTCAAGACGGTCCAAGCTGATCGAGAACCTGCCCTGGGCGTCGGGGAGGGATAGAAGCCCGTTCACGCTGAGAGTGGCGTCTGGAGAAGTGACACCGGACACCGATACCCGGTCCGAGCCGGTCACCAGGTTGATCTCAGGAGAGGCGATACGCAGCATCATGGCTTGGGTCTGAGGTTCAACGTTCGGAGCAACGGTCTTGGTTTCGGCCGCGGGCGTGGCGGTGGGCAAGCCCTGCTCTTCCCCAGCACATGCCGTTAGCAGAGCCAGAACCGCCGCAATCAAGGTTATCGCCAGCCGCTGCCGATCCACGTTGACCCCTCCATCGTCCCCACCCGCGCGTTCACGACCCAACCAGTTTAAAGGCAATGGAGGGCCGGGCCACGACTACGGAGCAGACCAGTTATGTTAAAATCAGCATTGCCGGGCTGGACATGGCCTGGCTTTGCCAACCGGTCATTCAAGCCCGCAGCGCGGTCCAATTGCAACAATCCTTACCTATTTCGGTGCGGCGGCTTCAGGTAGATGATATCGACCAGGTCGTCGCCATCGAAAAAGAAGCGTTTTCGCCCCTTTGGGTTAGCACGTCTTTCAAGCGCGACTTGAACAACAAGCGCGCCAAATATCTTGTGGCGTGTTTTGACGAAGGGGTCTCCCCGGAAGAGATCTTGGCCGAGATCGAATCAGACCAAACGGCCGAAGAGGTTGACCAACGGCCCCCAAACATTTGGTCGCGGGTGCTGGGGCGCATCGGATTCTCCTCCATGGCTGAGACCTCGAATAAAGATGGGGCGTTCGACATCGCCGGCTACGTCAGTGTTTGGTACCAGGGCGATGAGGCCCATATCACGGAGATCGCCGTGAAAGAGCCCCTGCGCGGCCGTGGCATCGGAGAGTTGCTGCTGATTGGCTCTCTGAAGGCGGCCATCGAATACGGTTCCAAGGTGATGACGCTGGAGGCCCGGGTCTCCAACTTCATCGCCCACCGAATGTACCAAAAATACAACTTCAAATCGGTGGGCATCCGCAAGGCGTACTACTCCGACAACCGTGAAGACGCGGTCATAATGACCACCAGTCCGATAAACACCGATGAATACAACAAGCTGTTCGCCGAACTGCAGTCCACCTATCACACCCGCTGGGGGCGAATGTGCATCGAATACTGAGGACGGCTGGTAAACAGCGGGGATATAATTTACATAACGGTCATGACTTGGGTGTGCTGCCATCCGCCGTCTGGGTTACGGAACGAGTTGGATTCTGCGGGGGAACCACCCCAAATCAAGTTGACCAGCCGCAGCCGCGTTGATAGAATGGCTCGATGTGACCCAGGCCTATCGGAGCTTGCCTCGATGGTGTCCCGAAAAGGTATCCCGAAAGGGTATCCACCCGCGGGCCGGTTTAACGAATCAGTCCAGATTAGCGATCGATGTTGGTAGTAGGATTAACGGGTAGTATCGGCACCGGCAAGAGCGAAGCTGCCCGTCAGTTGGAGGCGTTAGGAGCCTCGATCATCAGTGCCGACGAGGTGGGCCATGAGGCCTACACCCCCAACACCGAGGCATGGGAGCAGGTTGTCGCCGCTTTTGGCGACGTAATCCTACAGGAAGACGGCGAGATAGACCGGCGCAAGTTGGGCGCTTTAGTGTTCTCCGACGCCGGACAACTGGCAAAATTGAACCAAATAATGCATCCGCGAATGGCGCGGATGGTTGCGGACAAGATCGAGGTCCTGCGCAGCCAAGGGGTTGGTGTGGTGGTGGTGGAGGCGGCCCTGCTCTTTGAGGCCGGATGGGACTCCTTGGTGGAGGAAGTGTGGGTCACCGATTCCCCGGATCAGATGGTCATCGAACGGCTCAAGAAGCGCAACGGTCTTTCCGAGGTGGAAGCGCGCAAACGGATCTCCTCCCAGATGGACCGGGCCGAGCGGCTGGAAAAGTCGGACATCGTCATTGACAACTCGGGAGATATGGCCGGACTGGAGAGCGCCATCAAAGAGTTGTGGAACAGCAGAGTTATTAGAAGGACCGGAAAAACATAATGGTTGAAACGGCACAGGCATCCTTCAAACAGTACGCGATCGAGGAGTTCCTGGTTAGGGACGAACCCTATTACCGGGCGATCGGTGACGAGCTCGAGCTTTTCACCGCTGCGTACCATCAACACATCCCGGTCTTGCTGAAGGGACCGACGGGCTGCGGCAAGACCAGGTTTGTCGAGTACATGGCCTGGAAGCTGGGCCGCCCTCTGGCGGTGGTCAAGGAAAACGGCGAGTCGAAAGACGGACTGCAAGACGGCGAGGTCCGCGTGCCTCTGGTCACCATTGCCTGCCACGAAGACCTCACCGCCAGCGATCTGGTGGGCCGGTATCTGCTGGATGCCAATGGCACCCGCTGGATGGACGGCCCCATGACCAGGGCGGTGAAGGCCGGGGCCATCCTCTACCTTGACGAGGTTGTGGAAGCACGGAAAGACACCACGGTGTTGATCCACCCGCTAACCGACCACCGGCGCATCCTGCCCGTGGAGAAGACCGGCACCATAATCGAGGCCGACGACCGGTTCCTGCTGTGCGTCTCCTACAACCCCGGATACCAGAGCGCGCTAAAAGACCTGAAACACAGCACCCGCCAGCGGTTCATATCGATCGAGTTCTACTATCCGCCGGCCGACATTGAGACCGAGATCATCCAGCGGGAGAGCGGCTGCTCAAAAGAGCACGCCGATAGCCTGGCCAAGCTGGGTGAGAAGATACGCAACCTGGAAGAGCACGGCCTGCAAGAGGGCGCCAGCACCCGGCTGTTGATCTACGCCGCGCGGTTGATGTCGGAGGGGATCGCGCCGCGCCGCGCCGCCCAGGTGGCCATCGTCTGGACCTTGACCGACGACGTGGAACTGCAGCGCAGCCTCGAGGAAGTCACGTCCTCCATCTTCGAGTAGAGGACTAGATGGGTCAAACGCCGCCGGAGTTACTGAGACGGGCCCTGGCGGAGCGCGTCGTCGAAAGGGTCAACGGCGCTGAATTGACGCCTGCAGCCGTCATGGTCCTCCTTTACCCCAAGGACGGCGAATACTGTATCCTATTGAACAAGCGGTCGGAGCAGGTCGAGCATCACAAGGGGGAGATATCCTTCCCCGGCGGTGCGGGAGACCCGGAAGACCGGGACCCATTGGAAACTGCCCTCCGTGAGACCGAAGAAGAGATGGGAATCAAGCGGGGCGACATCACCGTTCTCGGTGAGATGGATGAAGTCGCAACCCGCAGCCAATTCCAGGTACACGTGTTCGCCGGCACCATAGAATACCCCTACACATTCAACCCCAGCGCCATCGAGATTGCCGAGGTACTGGAATTCCCAGTTCCCGCGCTGATGGACCCGGCCAACCGCCGGGTCGAAACGCATTGGGAGGACGGTCGCCCGGTGACCTCGTACTCCTATGCCCACGAAGAACACGTCGTCTTCGGGGCGACTGCCAGAATCCTCCAGAGATGCATCGATATTTTTGATGCCGGACTGGAAAGCGAGGGACGCCACGTTGACTAGTGGTCCTATTTCCGAGATTGAGAGCGAACTGGCGAAGCTGCCCCCGGCGGTCCTCGAGGCCTATCACGCGGCCAACGAAGCGGTAAAAGAGTCCTTTGGCGAAGAGGAGATCGGGCTCTGGGCCAAAGAGGGCCTGACCATCGGCACCCAGACGGTGCGCTCCTGGGAGTCGGCCATCGAGTACTACCAGGTCAGCCCTGAGGTCAGCAAGTTCCTGTCCTTCCCGTCGTTCATGCAATGGGCCCGGTGCGGCACCTACCTGGCCCAAGACTCGCCCACCTTGGCGGTGGCGTTCTTCAAGTCCAGCGTTTCCATAGTCCCCAACCTGCGGCCCCAGTACATCCCCCGCTGGGCCGGCCTGGGCCGCAGTCTTTACAAGGGCACCTGGAAGTCCAGCACCCTGGCCGCCAAGTTCTTCGAGGTCAGCCCGGACCTGGTCCGGAGCCTGCCATTCTGGGACGTGGAAGTATTCGCTTCCCTGATCGAGGCATTGTCCTACAAGTCCTACGACGTGGCTGGAGAGTGTCTGGTATTGGGACGGGACGTCCTGCCCGCCATGGGGCGGGAACGGGAGCCCTTCTTGGCCATGTCCCGCGCCCTGATCGACACCAGTTGGCGGGAGGTCAAGACCTGCCTCGAATTGGTGCCGAGGGCGCTGCAGTTCGTTGACGAGAGTCAGACCGGCCGGTTCCTTAAGCTGGGTGAGCGCCTGGCCAAGGTCGGCCTCCGGGACACCTCCCGGTTCCTGTCTGACGGCACCCAGGCCCTGAGCAAAGTGCCCCAGGGGTCCCAAGGCTATATATTGGACCTCTGCGACGCGCTGGTGGTTATTGACCCCGATGCCGTTCCGCCCTTCTTACGGAGTCTGGACAGCGTTCTGAACCGCATCACGGTCAGCCAGTTAGATACCTGGTTCCAACACGGGGCGCACCTGCTCCAGGAGAACCCTGAAAGCGGCATCGCTTTCTTCAAGATAGAGTCCAACACCTCGGAGTCGATGCTGGAGACCCTGTCCTCAAGCCTGGAATTGGACCGGGTGAAGGGCATCCTCCGCCTGTATTGTCAGGCCCTGTCTGGTTCCGGTCTGGAAATCTTAGAAACCCATGAACTGGTGC
>CAYMZL010000024.1:0-12074 GCA_964394825.1 uncultured Dehalococcoidia bacterium
GCAACAAACGATTGGCCCTGGTACTTGTCTAGCTGGTCACCAAAGGCCGTCTCCGAATGGCTGGGCCTTGACCTGCCGGTGGAACCCTACGGCCTCCAAAAATTACACCTGGGCCTGGGGACGGCGGCCCCGCTGAACTGCGCCGTCCGCTGGAACGGGGTGAACATCGTCTCCCGGAGGGACGGACTGGTCCACGCCGGGAGCCGGTTCGACCCCGCCGGATTCGATTCCCAGCCTTCCGCCGAAGCCCGGGAATGGCTGCTGGGGCGGGTGGCGGACATCATCCCCGGTTTTCAACCCTCGGCGATCGAGAACATCGCCGCTTGCGCCGCCTCCACCCCCGGCCGCATACCCCTGGTGGGCCCATTGCCGGGAATAGAGGGGGTGTACCTGGCCGTTCCCAGCACCGACGGGTTCCTGATGGCGGCGGTCCTGGCCGAGATGACGGCGGAACTGCTGGTCAACGGCAAAACGCACCAATTGATGGACCGGAGCCCGCTGGCCCAGGTCAAAGCCGCCTAGTCCCATTATCTATTTCCCTATCCATCCCGTTTCCGCGCGCCCCGGCTTTGGAACTCGGTTGACCGCCTAATAACCCACTGATAAAATGCGCCCATCCTGGTAATCAGGCTGGATTCCAGACTACCGCTCCCAACCTCAACGCTTTATCCGCGGGGTGAACCATGGCAAGAAAGATTCAGGTGTCTGTTGACCACGACATTTGCGTTGGCAACGCGATGTGCATCACCATCGCCACCAAGGCTTTCAAGCTGAACGACGAACGGCAGGCGGTGTCCGACAACCCCGACGGCGACACCGAGGAACTGATCATGGAGGCCGCCGAGAACTGCCCGGTGGCGGCGATCAAAGTTTTGGTCGCCGCCACCGGCGATCAACTTTTCCCGTAGCGTTCACCACGGCCTGACCGCGTTCCAATCGCGTTTCAACCGGGTCCCGGGAGTCCTCCTTTGCGGCGGCGTAGAGGAGGGCTTTTGATTTGGCCCACATCGAGACCCACGGCGTCATGGAGGGGAGATATGGACATAGGCATCGCTCTGTTAATGACCCAACACGATTTCGACACCATCGGCCTGGCCCGGAAGGTCGAGGAACTGGGCTTCGAGTCCCTTTGGGCCCCGGAGCACGGGGTGGTGCCCATCGACTTCAAGGTTGACCCGCCCACCGGACGGCAGGGTGGGGTGCCCAAGTTCTACACCGAGGGCGGCATCAACCAGATAGTCGACCCCCTGTTGTTCCTGGCCGGGGCCGCCACCGTCACCGAGAAGATCAAGTTGGGGACGGGCATCTGTCTGGTTCCAGAGCGCAACCCCATCCGTCTGGCCAAAGAGGTCGCCACCCTGGACCAGATCTCCGGCGGCCGGTTCATCTTCGGCGTGGGCGCGGGCTGGCTCAGGGGCGAATCCGAGATACTGGGCGTGGACTTTCCCCGGCGTTGGAGGCAGACCCGGGAATACGTGAACGTGATGAAGGAACTGTGGACCACCGAAGTCACCGAGTACCACGGCGAATACATCGATTTCCCGCCTCTGGTCTGTGCCCCCAAGCCGGTGCAGAAGCCCCACCCGCCCATCTTCGTGGGCGGCGAATTGGAGAGCGCCGCCCGGCGCATCGCCGACTACGGCGACGGGTGGCTGCCCCGGGCCCGAAACACCTCCCAGTATCAGGACCCGGACCGGCTGTCCGGCGCCCGCAAGCACATCGAGGAAATGATGACTGAGCGGGGCCGTGACGCCTCGGTGCTGAATATCACGATGTGGGACGCGCCCCACGACCGGGAGATGAACCGGCGGTTCTTCGAGGCCGGGGCCGACCGCGTGGTCCACATGTTAAACACCACCGACGAGAAATCGGCCCACGAGGCCCTGGAACGGGTGGCCGAGGCGGTGCTGTAGGCGCAGCCAAAGAAACGCCTGTCTAATGCGTAGGGGCACGGCAGTGCCGTGCCCCTACGACGGCCGGTGTGGTGGCTGGCGGCGCGGACCCATGATGGTAATTGGTGGAAATTATCTTTAAGATGTCCCCGCGTTGAACGGCCTAACCAGGTTAGAGGGGTGAAACATGACTACCGAATCAGGTCCGAATTACGACCCGTTTCCGGAAGGCGGCAGTCACCGGTCCATGGTTATCGAGTGCGAGGTCGATGACCTGGGGAACATGTTGCGCCGGGCCAAGGTCCGCGGTTTCGAGATAATGTGCGACGAACCCGAGACCATCGGCGGCAGCGGGACGGCGCCTGCTCCATTACATTATTTCGCCGCTTCCATCCTGTTTTGAGAGATGACCCAGATTGAGAGGTACTCTCAACTTATGAAAGTGAACATCACCAAGGTAAGGGCCGAAGCTTCGGTCCATTTCGACATTTCGGGGTCCGTATTGGCCGGCACCATTCTCGCCGGTGCGCCGAAGGTGGAAACCAGGTACGAGATAGAATCTCCGGACGACCCCGCCAAAGTGGCGGCCATGCTGCGCAATGCGAAGAACGGCTGCTGGGTAAGGGCCGCTGTAATCAACCCAACTCCGTTTGAAGAAACATTGACGTTGAATGGAGAGCCGTTCAGCTTGGACTAGTGGCGGACCATTCCGCGCTTCAGTTCTACCCCCGGAGTCTCGGTAGTGCCGAGTCCCGCCACGCTATGACCGATGGCTAGCATCAGGTAGCAGGCGTTTCCGATGCCGGACGGGGTAGCGTTGGACCGGTGCAGGGCAAGAAACAGCCGCGGAATGAGAGATTGGAGAAGGTGATGCATGGGCTTAGAGTTTGGCGTATTTGATCATATCGAACCGATACCGGGGCAAGACCTGGACCAGATCTACGCCGACCGGTTGTCCCAGATCGAAAAGTTTGACGCGGCCGGGTTCTATGGATACCACTTGGCGGAACATCACTCTCCGGCGGTGCACAGCCTAGCCCCGTCTCAGAACGTGTTCTTGGCGGCGGCTTCCCAAAGAACCGAACGCATCCGCTTGTGCCCCTGCATCTACGTGCTTCCGTTGCACCACCCCCTTCGGCTCATCGAAGAGATCTGCATGCTGGACCATCTCAGCGGCGGCAGACTGGAGGTCGGGGTAGGGCGAGGCGGAGTCCTCGAAGCGTACTTTTGGGGCAGCGACTCTGACTTGGACCGCAACCAAGCCAAATATGCCGAAACCTTGGCCATCGTAAGGGAAGGTCTGAACAGCGATGAGCTCACATTCCAAGGCGAGTTCTATAGTTTCGACCGGCTGCCGATGCGGCTGCGCCCGAAGCAAGACCCCTATCCACCGCTGTGGTACATGCGCAACGTGGAGACCGCGGCCGCCGAAGGGATGAACAGCATCATTGTCGGGACGTTGGATAGCTTTCGCCCGAATGTGAAACGGTATAAAGACCTGTGGAATACCCATCAAGGGCCCGATTCCCTGACGGCGCAGGGGACCGAGCCCAAGATCGGCCTGGTTACCCACATGGTGATAGCCGACACGGAAGAACGCGCGCTCCAGGCGGCCGGCCCGGCTTGGGAGGAATATCTTTGGAACTTGCGGGCTCCCCGCCGTCTGGAGGCTGAACAGCGAGGTCTACAGCAGTTTACTGGGGAAGGCGAAAACCCCAGGCCGGCCGGACTGCCCGACCGAGAAGCGGACACCCAGTATCGGACCGCCGAAGAAGGGGCAGAGCAAGCCAACTCAACGCCGGAACCCGGCAGCGCCATAGCCCAGGAGAAGTCCGCTAACTTCAGGGTCGTTACCGGTACTCCGGACACCATCCGCAAGTATATGGACGCCTATGTAGAAACGGGCGCCAACTACTTCGTCTGCGCCTTTCATTTCGGAAACATGCCCGCCGCGGTGGCAGAGCATTCGATCGACCTGTTCATCAAGAAAGTCATGCCCAATTACGCCTAACAGCAGAGGGTGGCCAGGTACGGTCTGGATACGTTGGCCGGGCCGTCCTTCGGAATCTTGTTGACTTTAAGGACAGATGTCGTTTACCGTACCCAAAACGCGGCCGTCGTAGCCTACGCTGGAATCAACCGGTCAGCCCAATCACGAATTCCAACGCGGCGGGTCCGCCGGTAAGGTAAATCGTAGGAGAGGGGGGAGAAAATGGTCAAGCACCGAATATTCAGCATTCCGTTTCTCATCGCTGTACTCGCGGCAACGACGCTTGTCGTGGCAGTGGCCTGCGGTTCTTCCGCAGAACCGACTGCCGCGCCGCCAACTCAAGCGCCCAGTAGCGGGTCACCGGCAACCAGCGCGCCGGTCGCCACAACCGCTCCCACGGTAGCGGCTGCGGTGAAGCCAACCGGCAAACTGGTCATTGCCTTGACCGACCTTGGCAATGAAACCCCAACTGTATGGCAGGAATTCGCCTTTGGAAAGGCGTACATGCGCTTCCTCTACGATGCTCTGACGGGCACCAATGACGCGGGTGAAGTGGACAAGACCCAAGGCGCGGCCAAAGAGTGGATCATGAGTCCCGACGCCAGGAAGTGGACCTTCATCTTGCGGGATAACATCAAGTTCCATAACGGCGACCAACTCACCGCTGAAGACGCCAAATTCTCGATTGGACTGGTGACCAGCGAGGATTCAATCACCTCGTATAAGACCCGCATCATCGCATCTATCGCCGACCAAGACAGTATCACCGTGGTGTCTCCCTATGAGTTGGTCATCAATACTTCGACACCGGCGGGGTTCCTAAATTGGGACCTTTCGGACATCCAAGGCGTCGAGGGCCTGATACAGCCCAAGAACCACACAGAGACGGTGGGCAGTGACGAATTCGCCAAGAATCCCGTTGGCAGCGGCCCCTACAAGTGGGTGGACCAGCGGAAGGGCGACTTCATGGAATTGGAGGCGGTGGACGACCATTGGAGAGACGGCGCCCCCAGATTTCAAACCGTCATCTTCCGCATCATCCCAGAGGAGAGCACCAGGATCGCGGCCCTCAAAGCCGGCGAGGTGGACGTAATATCCGTCTCCCGGGAGCGGGCTCCGCAGCTGAAGGCCGATGGGCTAAACATCTTCAGCAAGGACGGGGCCAGCGTGCTGGGTCTGTATTTCCACGAACAATGGCGGGATAACTCGGTCTACAAAGACATCAATGTCAGAAAAGCCTTTAACCTGGCCATAAACCGCGAAGAGCTCTGCGAATTCATCTTCGCCGGAGAATGCTCACCGGCCTCGGTCTATCCCTGGCCGGACGTCGCCCCCGGCATCGACCCTTCTTTGACGCCCTATCCATTTGATCCAGTGGAAGCCAAACGGCTGCTGGATGCGTCGAACTACGCTGGAGAGGAGATAGCCATCCGGTCGTACCCCAGGGCCGACGTACCCGAGGGTCCCCGGTTCATTGAGGCCGTCGCCGCTTATCTGACCGATATCGGCGTCAACGTGAAGATAATCCCCACCGAATACGCGTCCTACCGGCAGGAACGGCTGGCCCACACGCTGGATAACGGAAGTGGCTACCTGGCGGCCCCCAACCGGCCATTGGCGGGCTTTGTGGGGCTGATGCGGGTGCTGAACCACACCGATGGCGCATTCACCTCCACCAACGACCCGGAGATTGACCGCCTCATCGAAGCCATGGAGGCGGCGATAGCGCCGGCCGACGTGCAGGAGGCCAGCGAGAACCTCACTAAGTACATGTACGACCAATACTCGCATCTCACTTGCTGCAACATGAATATATCCTACGCGACCAACGAGCGAATCGAGGCCTGGGACCTGGGCAAGAGAGTCTGGGACGATGGCTTCACCAATCTGTTCCAGCGTTAACCTGATTCAACCTCCTTGGAGAGCCGGTATTTTCCCGGTCTCTTCAGGGAGGTTGTGGTATAGGGCGCCCGGACCACCGCCGTTTACTCCCAGCCCACAAGGGTCACGGTAGGCGATGCAGAGATACATATTAAGACGTGTTGGAGAGGCGGCACTGGCCCTCTTCGTCCTCTCCATAATCATCTTTCTCATGGTGCGTCTCACCGGAGACCCCGCACTCTTGATGTTGCCGCCCGACGCCGGATTGGAAGCCCTGGAGGACTTGAGACATTCCATGGGCGTGGACAAGCCCCTGATCGTTCAATATGGAAAGTTCATCGGGGACTACGCCACGGGAAGTTTCGGAGATTCCCTCAGGAGCAAGACCCCGGTCTCGGACCTGATCAAGGACCGGCTCCCCAATTCCATCAAGCTGATCGGAGCGGCGTTCCTGATAGTGATTCTGATCTCAATACCCCTGGGTGTGCTGTCGGCGGTCTATAAAGGAACGTGGATCGACACCCTGAGTACCGGCATAGCGGTGATGGGCCAGGCCATTCCCGTATTCTGGCTGGGGATGCTTCTGATACAGCTATTCACGGTCCAATTGGGCTGGCTGCCCAGTTCGGGCATGGGCGGCGTCAAGCACTACATCATGCCCGCCTTCAGCCTGGGTTTCTTCACCGTGGCGGCCATCACCAGGTTGCTGCGTTCCAGTCTGCTCGAGGCGTTGGACAGCGAATACATCAAGATGGCCCGGATCAAGGGCATATCCGAGTTCAAAGTGGTCTGGAAACACGGCTTGAGGAACTCCCTGATCAGCGTGGTCACCCTGGGCGGGATCTACATCGCCATACTGATCACTCTGGGCATTCTGGTCGAGGTCGTGTTTGCCTGGCCTGGGATGGGCCGGCTATTGTTCCAGGGAATCGTCTTCAGGGATTTCCCGGTGGTCCAAGCAGTGGTGATGATATCGGCTGGCATCGTCATCACCTCTAGCCTGCTGGTCGATATCACCTACGCATACCTAGACCCACGGATCAGGCTCCAGTAGGAAGACATGGCCCAAGCAGTAGAAAAAGCGGCGATACAGGCGGCAAAGGTTAGTCCTTGGCCCAAGGTGCGCGAAGCCCTGAAGGGAGCGCCGCTCATTCCGCTGTCCATAATCGTGGTGTTTATCCTGTGCGCCATATTTGCAGACCTCATTACCTTCCACGACGCCTATAAAGTTAGTCTGCCGGACCGCTTGATCCCCCCCTTCTGGCAGGATGGAGGCTCTCTTTCTCATCCACTTGGGACCGACCCGCTGGGCCGCGACATACTAACCAGGGTCATCTACGGGGCCCGGGTCTCCATCATCATCTCCGCCATCGCATTGGCCGTCGGTGGTGGATTCGGGACGATGATTGGGCTGACGGCCGGATTTTACGGCGGGAAAATCGATACGCTCCTGATGCGGTTGGCCGATATCACTTTGGCCTTTCCGTTGATATTGTTCGCCATCTTGTTGGTGATGGTGCTGGGCCCCAGCATGATGAATGTCATCGTGGCGATAACCTTGGTGCTTTGGGCCCGTTACGCCCGTGTCATCCGGGGGGAGGTCCTGGCCTTGATGCAGCGGGACTTTATCGCCCGGGCCAGAGTCTCCGGGGCTTCCGATCTGCGGATCATGTTCCGGCATCTTTTGCCCAACGTGATGCCCACCCTCATAGTGCTGCTCACGCTCCAAGTGGGATGGGTCATCATAGTCGAGGCCTCGCTAAGCTTCCTGGGCGCCGGCATTCCGCCGCCCACGCCGGCATGGGGTTCCATGTTGGCGGACGGCCGGGAGTACGTTTCCACCGCCTGGTGGGTCACCACCGCGCCGGGTGTGGCGATAATGCTGGTGGTCTTGGCGTTCAACCTCTGCGGCGACTGGCTGAGGGAGCGTCTGGACCCCAAACAGCGCAGCATCTAACCCCCAGACCAACACGCGGGGCCAATGGGTGTCCTGACATGATGGGCATGGCGAAAACTGGCGTAGGTCGGAATCCAGCCGTACCGCTTCGTAGGGGCGGGTTTGCAACCCGCCCTGCCACTCGTAATCCACGTTCGTGCCAGCCAAGACCATTTTGGGCCGACCGAAACTCCTGGGTTGACCCGTCTGCCTGACAGCCCATTCGTTTTGACAATCACCGTGGCATAGAAAAGGGCAGGTTGGAAACCAGCCCCTACGAGCCAGCCAAACCCTGCAAGTGCCGGGCGAACTGGAAGCGGTTCTCCAGTAGGCTGATGTCCATGGCGAAGGACGGCGGCCCCACCGCCTCGACCTTGGAGACGATCACCGACAGGCCCTCCCGCTCCGAGGCCTCGGCGAAAGCCTGTTCGGCGGCCTCAACGGTGTCAGCCCGGACCACATGCTCCGCTCCGGCTTTCTCGGCGATGCCGGCCAGGTCGGTGCCCGTGCCGGTGGCCGTGGGGAACCCGCCGACGGACAGCAGGCTCTCGTTGTCGAAGATCCAGTGGGTCAGGTTGGGCGGCCGGTAGCGGGCCAGGGTGCTCAGCGATCCCAGGTTCATCAGCACCGAGCCGTCACCGTCCAGCACCGTGACCTTCTCTTTGGGCAGGGACACGGCCAGGCCAAGTCCCATGGACGACGCCAGGCCCATGCCGTGTTCCAGGTAGAAGAAGTTGGGCTGGTGGCCCAGGTTGTACAGCTCCACCGCCACCGCGCCCATGATGGTCACCACCACCTGTTCCTTGAGCCGGGGATAGACCGCCTTCAGCGCCTCCGCCCGCAGCATCATTCCTCCCACATCAGGTCCCGGGTGAGCAACAAGGCCACGGGACGCAGCGAGCTCTCGGCCAGGGTCTGGGCCTGTTGCACTTCGTGGGCCACGGTGGCCGGGTCGGACAGCTTCCGGTAGATGATTCCCAGAGACTGTAGCAGCGGCTCGGTAACGAGGCCTCCCTCGGTCTGCCAGGGGTCCCTTTCGCCCATCTCGCCCCGGTAGCTGATGACCATCAGCAGGGGGATGCGGTAGAGCTGGGCCACGGAGACGATCCCGTTCACCGAGGTGAGCAGGCCGTGGTTCTGCATCAGCATGGCCGACTTCCGCCCGGCGAAGTGGGCGCCGGCCGAGATTCCCACCCCTTCCTCTTCCTTGTTGAGCCGGATCAGGGTCATGTCCCGGTCGTCATCGGCCATCTGCATCAGGTGGACCAGCCAGGTCTCGGGCAGAGCGGAAATCAAGCTGATGCCCACCGATTTCAGCGCCGCGAAAAGGATCTGGGAATTCTTGACCGAAACGGGCACCCGGACGCCACCTCCAAACAAGTGGGCCAATTGTATGCGCCGGTGCCGGGCCGGTCAAACAAGGGTTGATTCTATGTTTGCCCGCCCCGAGTCTTCGCCGATATACTGAACCGAACAATCGTCCAACCAGCCTCGGGAGGCGCGGTGCAGTCAGCCGTCTGGGACCCGGTCGAGACCTTCTCCCGTGAGGAGATGGAGCGGCTCCAAGTGGAGCGGCTGCGGGAGCGCCTTGGGCTCGTTAAAGCTCGCGTCCCCTTCTACCGGGAACGGTTGGCCGGGTTCGACCCCTCCAGTATTCAGTCGCTGGACGACCTGAGCGGTCTGCCACTCACCTCAAAACAGGACCTCCGAGATAACTACCCCTTCGGTCTCTTTGCCGTAGCCATGGCCGACGTGGTGCGCATCCACGCATCCAGCGGCACCACCGGCAAGCCCACGGTGGTCGGCTACACCGCCAACGACATCGAGATGTGGGCCGGACTGGCGGCCCGGGCCCTCACCATGGCCGGCGTGACCAAGGATGACATCGTCCAGAACGCCTACGGATACGGCTTGTTCACCGGCGGGCTGGGCCTGCACTACGGCGCGGAGAAACTGGGAGCGGCCGTGGTGCCAACCTCCTCCGGCAACACCGCCCGGCAGGTCATGCTGCTTCAGGATTTTGGCACGACGGTGCTCTGCGCCACCCCCTCCTACGCCCTGGTGCTGGCGGAGGGCGCGGCCGAAGCAAAATTTGATCTGCATTCTGGGCCGCTTCGGGTGGGCATCTTCGGCGCGGAGCCCTGGTCGGAACAGATGCGCGCCGAGATCGAATCCCGCCTGGGGATCACCGCCCTGGACATCTACGGCCTCTCCGAGGTCATCGGGCCGGCGGTGGCCATGGAATGCGTCCACAAGACGGGGATGCACATCGCCGAGGACCACTTCATCCCCGAGATCATCGATCCCGACACTTCGGAGCCGTTGCCCTTGGGCGAGTCTGGAGAGTTGGTCTTCACCTGCGTCACCAAGGAGGCCCTGCCCCTGATACGCTACCGCACCCACGACCTGGCCCGGCTTCTGCCCGGCGTCTGCTCCTGCGGGCGCACCACGGTCCGGATGGAGAAGGTCCTTGGCCGCAACGACGATATGCTAATCATCCGGGGCGTAAACGTGTTCCCCTCTCAGATCGAGGCGGTGCTTCTGTGCCTGGGACAGGTGGAGCCCCACTACCAATTGGTGGTGGAAAGAGGCGCCAACCACACGGACGACCTGGAGGTCCGGGTGGAGTCGGCGGGCGACCCCAGCCAACACGGTGAACTGGAGCGCAGCCTGAAGTCCAACCTGCAAAACGCTCTCGGCATCGGCTGCACCGTCAGGATACTTGGCCCCGGGGGGATCGCCCGCAGCGAGGGCAAGGCGGTACGGGTCATCGACAACCGGCGCATCTAGCCAAATGCCGCCAATCGGAGGGAGACCGGTGGGAACAATGGAACTTGAAACGATGAAATACGTGGCGGACGGCGACCTCATCCGCCTGACGCTGGACCGGCCCGAGGTCCTGAACGCCGTCAACTACCAGAGCACGCTGGACCTGCGCCAGGCGGCCCAGGCCATCCACGACGACCCCCACGCCAGGGCCGTGCTGATCCGGGGCAACGGCCGGGCCTTCTGCACCGGCATCGACCTCAAGGAACTGGCGGCGGAGCAGACCCCCCAAGATTACTTCCACGAATGGGACCAGGCCCTGCGTCTGTTGGAACTCGCTGACAAGGTGATTATCTGCGCCATCCAGGGATTCGCCCTGGGCGGGGGTCTCCAACTCCCCCTGGCCTGCGACATACGCATCGCCACCGAGGACGCCGTCCTGGGCCTGCCGGCGGCCAAGGAAGGGTTCATTCCCGGACTGGGCGCCTACCGTCTGCCCCGCTACATCGGCCTGGGCCGGGCCAAACGCATGGCCATCTCCGGCGAGAACGTGGACGGGCTGGAAGCGCTGCGAATCGGGCTGGTGGACTACGCCGTCAAGCCCGAGGACTTCGACCGGGAGGTTGAGTCCCTGACCCAGCGGTATCTGGCCCTGAGTTCCGAGGGCGCCCGGCAGACCAAGCTGATGCTCTCGGCCTACCAGGACCTGTCCCACGGCCAGTTCTTCGAGGAGTACCTCCACCGCCAATCCATCGCCATCGCCTCCCCCGACCACGAGGAAGCGATGAAAGCCTTCCGGGAGAAACGGGACCCGGTTTACAAGTCGCGGTAGGCCGCAAACCCCCTATACGGCTTAACGGCTGTTTGTGGAGATATAGTATTGCGGTGCTAGGGCTACTTTATACTCGGATATCTCTCGTCCCTCTAGGAGCACTGCGTCGAAAGCACTTACTTCAGACCTGCTTTGCCCTTGATACTCGACTTCAAAATGCAGGTGAGTGCCGGTACTGAGACCAGTCGTTCCTATGATCCCCAACTTTTGCCCGATACGTACTTGTTGGCCCTCGTTTACGGCGATAGACCCATCCTTTAGGTGAGCATAAAGAGTCGTATACCCACCTCCATGATCCAACCTGACCAAGTTGCCGAAGCCAGTTGGGTCGCTCTCTGTGGCGACAACTGTTCCATCTGCAGCCGCCAAGACTGGAACGTCGGTCACAGACCCATCCTCTCGGGTTAAGTCGTCGAAGTCTAATGCGTAAAAGCCGTTCATGGTATCAGTATGGAATTGGTCAACACCACCTCCTAGAAGGGATGTGATGCTCCCTCCTGCCTCCACGGTGAGCAGCCATGATCTCCCCCCGGGAAGGGGTAGTTTCATTTCAAGTCCTGCTGGCTTAGCGGCCATAGATGGGACAGGTGTTACTGCTGGGGTGGGAGCTTGAGATGTGGGAACGTACATTGAGGCATGCAAAGGTGCCATGCCGACTGCGGCCGCAAACTGCTTCGGTGCTGAGCACGGCCAATTTCTGCGTACACCGAACCTTGGAGTGATATCCCTGAACTCCTGTGCCGACGCGCCTACGTCGGCGCAAACTGCCCACGTGTA
>CAYMZL010000025.1:0-12061 GCA_964394825.1 uncultured Dehalococcoidia bacterium
GGAGCCGTCTGGAGCGGTGACCCCTGGCAAATTGCTCCGGCGTCCCAGGGGAGGAACGGGACCGGCGTTTGACGGGCTCAAATTGGTTCTCCATTTACGTCACAGAGTAAGGCTTTCGCCCACCATGTTCCAGTAGGGAAGGACGATGGTGAACAGGACTCCGATGGCGATCACGGTCATGATCAGTCCTACGCGGACTACCTCGAAGCCCCGGATCTCCGCCCGCTGGAAGATGAAAACGCTGGCCGTCGCCCCCGCGGGGTAGAAGACGATTGAGTCTCCCACGACGACCACCGCCAGGCCGCAGACCACCGGGTTCAGACCCAGGGCCGCCCCGGTGGACATGGCCACCGGGATGATGAAGGCCAGGTAACCGGAGATGTTGGGCATGACCACCCGAACGGCCGCGGCCGCGCCCGACATCGCCAGCAGTATCAGCGTGGGATGGTCCCGCAGTCCCTCGACGCTTCCCACCAGGGTGTCCGCGAACCAGGCGGCGGCACCGCTGGCGATCAGAGCGTTGGCCAGCGACAAAGAAGACGCGATGACGAAGATGTTGGTCCAGCCGATGTTCTGCTCAAATTCGCGCCACGACAACAGGCCGACACCCGGCAGCAAGATTACGGTCATGGCGATGAGAGCCGGGACTGCGGGCGGCAGCCCATGGGCGAAGTCGGTGAACCAAAGCAGGGCCGTGCCCCCCGCGATCAACCCCGCGCGAATCTCTTTGCTCTGCAACGGGTCGGCCTTTAATTCGAGGGAGCCCACCCCCTCGGGCAGAGTGAAGCCCGACCTGTAGAGTAAGAATACGGCCGCCCCTCCAATGATCAAGATGATATAAAAGGGCACGGCCATCAGAATGAACCACCGGGTCCAGGAGAAGTCGTCAATCAGGCCGAAGTCCGCGATCAGCGCCGACGCCACCACCGGGGTGATCCCGCCGGCCAACAGGGCCGTGGACCCCAGCCGGTTCAAGGAACCCATGGCCATCATGACCGCTTTGTTCAGAGACGCGGATTTCTCTATCTTCCAATGCTCCAGCACCTGCTCGTACACGTGGACCATGATGGCCCCGCGGGTGCTGGCCGAAGGCAAAGCGAAGGTCAACGCGGCGAACGAGACCAGCATCTGAACGTATAGTTTCCGGGGGCTTCCGCCGGCCAGCCGGATGAGGTACACCGCCATCCGTTCGGCCAACCCCGACTGATGCACCGCCAGCCCCAGGGTGAGGATGCCCAACAGGAAATAGGTGACCGGCTGGGAGAAGCCGTAGAGCGCCACCTCCACATCGTCCACGGCGCCCACCAGCACCAACAGGACGATGCCCACAATGCCGGTCACGGCGATGTGCAGTGTCTCGGTGGCCCACAGCACCACCGCCAAGGCCATCACGGCTAAAGCCCGCTGTCCCTGTTCGGTGAGCCCTTCGGGGTTGGGCGCCAGAATCACCGCAGCGAAGACGGCAGCCGGCAGGCCCAGGCGAAAAGCCAAAGCGCCGGGGCCCATGTTTCTGGTGGTGAGTAGATCGATCAAATTGGCTATCTGGCGGAACGGGGCAACAGGCCGCCGTTTATTCAGCGGCACCTACTCTACCCCAGCGGGAAAGGAGGCACAAGGGAACCCGCCCGGCCATGATAAAAGGCCCCGGGGCGATTGCCCGGGGCCTTTATCAGACTGAGTTTCGAGGGTTACCGGCTAGGAGACCCGGGGTTTGCGTCCCTTGCGGTCCAGGAAATCCTTGAACCCGTCCTCCACGGACAGTCCCTTGAAACGGCCCTTCCGGCCTTCGATCTCCGCCCGGTACTGGGTCTCCAGAGCCTCGCCGGTCTGCTCTATCAAAAGGGCCTTGATGTTGGCCACGCCCTCGGCCCGGTTCTTGGCGATGCCTGCCGCAGCCTCAATGGTCCGGTCCATCAGCTCGCCGGACGGCACCAGGTGGTTGATCAGACCGATGTGGTAGGCCTCGTCGGCGAAGACTTCGCGCCCGCTGTAGAGCAGTTCTTTGGCCTTGGGCCACCCCACCATGGTCGGCAGGCTCCAGGTGGCGTTCAATTGTCCGTAATTGACCGCCAGGAACCGGAAGCTGCTCTTTTCGCTGCCCATGAGAAAGTCCATGCTGGTGGCCATGACCGTCCCGCCGCCGTAGCAGAGGCCGTTGATGGCCCCGATGACCGGTTTGGTGGCGGTGGCCAGATGCCAGGTATATTCGGCCCGCGCGGCAGCGCCCGCGGCGCGTTGCTCGTCCGAATTTTCCCGGTTCTCGTGGATGTCGGCGCCCGCGGAAAATGCCCGTTCGCCCGCGCCGGTTATGACTATGGCGCCGATGCCGTCGTCCTGCTCCGCCTGGGTTACAAATTCGTCCAATTCCCGCACCAATTGCAGACTGAGGGCGTTCAAGACCTCGGGCCGGTTCAACGTGACGATGGCCACCCGGTCCACTTGGTCCGATTTTATCATCTCGAAACTCATCGCTTCAGCTACTCCCTAATCTTCACCCAGAATCTTTACCCGGAACGGCCTTCGATTTCCCGGCCCGGTGCGCCGCCTTACAAGGTCTAATAAACCATACCAAGCCTGCAAAGTAAACTTCTCTGCCGCTTTGGTCTCCGGCCTCTAACCCCGGCCCGACCGCACGACTCGGATCGCCAGCCTTAACCCATCACCGAAGTTATTAGGGTCTGGGCTGAATCTGTGGTGACCAAGCTCACATGTTCCATGTGGCTGCCATCACGGCCAAAATTCACCTGGGAGCGTTTACTGGATGGTGCAACAGCGAAATCTAGGGACCGGCCCGGAGACACTGCTCCGGAGGCCCAAAGAGGTGAGCAAGATGTTGTGCCGATTGAAGGATTGCGGAAAATGCGGCGGCGACCTGGTGCTGGACTACGATGAGTGGCGCTGTTTCCAGTGCGGCCGCATCTACTATCCCCAGCGGTCTCCCATGGAACTTTTGCTGGACCCGATGGAGGTCCATCACCCAATGTCCACCGATATTTCGCCTGGTGAGGCCGACTTGGACCGCAAGCGCCGCAAGGCCCGCCGGTCGCCCCGCCGCATCAACTCCTTGGTCGCGGCCAAGGCCCGCAGCGAGGAAAATTGGTGGAGCAGGAACCAACAGGTGATATACCACCTCGACAAGGGCAATAGCGTGCGGCAGATCGCCGAGATAGTCGGGCGCGGCGCCCGCCAGGTCCGAATGATTCGGGAGCGGCTTTACGACCTGCGCGCCACGGCGCTGGATCCGGTGGCCGCCGACTGAGATAACCAGACATTGTCCTATCTCCACTCCCCTCGAGATTCCGGGGCCGTTGACGGCGCTCTTTCTTTCGTGGCAACTGCCCGCCGGCCTGCCAACCGGCAATCTCTGGTCCCGGTCCCCGCCGCCCGGCGGCCGCCGGGCACCGAGCAGGCAGCAGCCCCAATTCCCATCCCGCTTCCCAGGCTGGGGCCGCTGTCTTACCAGGCCGCAGGCGGGCCTCCCGCCCAAGCTGGTCCGCCTGCGCAACTCCGGCCCCTCCTTCCCGCCAACTTCCAGGTGTTGTAACCTAGCCCCAAATCCTGGCGGCGAGGCAGACGATGAAGGCGATTCGCGCGCATGAGATCGGCGGGCCCGAGGTCCTGAAACTGGAAGATGTCCCCGAGCCCACCCCGGGCCCCGGCCAAGCCGTGGTCGACATCAGATCCATCGGCGTTAATTACACCGACGTTTCCAGCCGCAAAGGCACCAACCCTCCGGCGGCCTTTCCCTGGACCCCGGGACGGGAAGCCTGCGGGGTGGTCACCGCCATCGGCGAAGGCGTCAACGAAGTGACCGTCGGGGACCGGGTGGCCTACGCCATGCACACCGGCTCCTACGCCGAGCGGCAGGCGGTGCCATCTTGGCTGCTGGTCCGTATCCCGGACGCCATGGATTTCGCCACCGGCTCGGCGTCCCTGCTCCAGGGCATGACCGCCCACTTCCTGGTCTTCGGCATCGCCCGGCTCAACCCCGGCGACCAGGTGCTGGTCCACGCGGGAGCCGGCGGAATGGGCCTCCTTTCGGTCCAGTTGCTAAAGCGCCTGGGTGTCCACGTCTTCACCACCGTTTCCACTGAAGCCAAGGCCGAAATGGCCAAGCAGGCCGGGGCCGACCAGACCATCCTCTACACCCAGCAGGACTTCGAAGAGGAGATCAGGAAGGCCACAGACGGCCAGGGTTTACGGATGGTGCTGGACGCCGTGGGTCAGACCACCTTCGAGAAGGGTTTCAGATGCCTGGGCCGGCGCGGTTACATGGTCCTTTACGGTCAGGCCGGCGGCGCGGTAACGGACACCAATACCCGGGCGTTGCAGAACGGCTCACTATACCTAACCCGGCCCAGCCTGGGTGACTACACAGCCACCCGCGACGAGCTGCTCCAGCGGGCCCAAGAGGTTCTGGGTTGGGTGCTATCAGGTGAACTCAAGTTGCATATCGGTCTGACCCTGCCCCTGGCCGAAGCGTCAGAAGCGCACCGCCAACTGGAAGGCCGGGAAACCGTGGGCAAGATCCTCCTAACCCCACCAGGCTGACCAGGCCAGGCTGAGCCTGGACCCAGATACCTTCGGTGGACGGGTGTTTTCACCTTTTCGGGCCGTGCTTGCGAAGTGCCGGTTCATGGTGAGCCTGTCCCGCTCATGGTGAGCCTGTCGAACCACTGGTACCGGGAAATAATTTTCCATGGAGCAACGAAAATCCCCCCAACCCCCCTTTGCAAAGGGGGGACCGAGGGGGGATTTCCGTATCTTCGCTAAGGAGACTTGACCTGTGGAGAACCGCCGAGCGCCTCAAGCAGTCCGGTTACGGCCGCGCAGTCTTTGCAGTCTTCGATTCCGGAAGGCGGCGTTGTCATGTCCCAGATGCGCCGTGCTTTGCGGAGTAAGGGCGGCAGCAACTTCGCCGGTCTAAGCTCCACTTCCACAACCCTGGCGAGGAAGCCCATCGTGAAGCCCCGGCTGTCAACCAGGCCGGGTTCCTGGGCCGTCTCGGTGTCCGTGGCTGGTTCCATGTAGACTAGGGCCAGCTTGGAGACGGGTGACAGCCCCAACCGTTCGGCAATCAGCGCGTAGGCGTTGAGTTGTACCTCGTAATTCTTGAACATGCCCTGCTGGGCCGGGGTGTAGCGGGACGTCTTGTAATCGACGATCACGTAAGAACCGCCGGCCAGTCTGAAGATGCCGTCGGCCTCTCCCCGGAGGGTGATTCCAGTCTCCTCGTCCAGGGTCTTGAAACTGGACCAGTGGGGCGGGTCCAGGTACTCGCCGGTTTCCCCCAGTTCGGCCAGCCACGACGGGGCGTGACCCTCCCGGTCGAAATGGTTATGGACGATCAACTTGTTGTAGCGGTCGATGCTGCTGAAGATGCCCGGAAAGCTCTGGTAGGGCAGGTTCTTGACGTGGAGCCGGACCCAGGCGCAACGGGGACAGAAGCGGGAACGGGCGTAAGTTCCCAGCTCGGTGGCGGAGATTGTGGGGCCTGAAACTTCTGTATTCATGGTTTGAGGGTAAAAATGTAGGGGCATCCTCCCCATGGAATCGCGATGCCACCACGCCCAGGAACCGCCGAGGGTTTAGTCGTTGGACCCGTCTCCGCCGCCCGAGGCGGGCACGGCAGCGGGCGTGCCAACCCCTCCAGCCGTCCGGGCTTCGGGGGGCAAAGCGTCTTCCCAATGGGGCAGTTGGTGGTGGGCCGTGGAGGGCAGTAGAAATATGCAGAGCACGGCGATCATGCTGAGACCGAAGGACAGGATGATGGACCAGTCATAGGTGTTGGTCCAGTCCCTCAAGAACCCGCCCAACACCGGCCCGATGGCCATTCCGATACCCGCTCCGGCCATCTGCCACCCATAGGTCGTTCCCGTCGGGGCGTCGCCGTAGTACTGGCGGTTGATGATGGGGAAGGCGGTCATCTCGCCGCCCATACCGAAGCCGAAGAGCGCGGCGAACACGAAGTAGGTCGACACGTCCTGGGATACCAGCAAGAGCAGCAGGGGGAAGGTCTGGGCCGAGAAACAGATCTTCATCACCGTCTTGGCGCCGAAGTGGTCGGCCAGCACCGGCACCGCGAACCGGGTGAGGGTGCTGACGATGGTGAGGGTGAGGTACACCGCCACCGCCGTGCCCTTGGAAAGTCCGGAATCGGTGGCCATGGCCACCAGCAGGATCAGGATGATGTTGTGCCCGGCGCAGCCCCAGAAATGGATCCCCACCAGGTTCCAGAAGGCGTTGGTTTTCCGGGCCTGCTTCAGGAAGACTTCGGTGCGCACCTTGGCCACGTCGTTGTCCTGCAGCCTTCGGATGGGCTCGTCGTCCGGCGCGCCCCACTGCCGCAGTCCGATTGCAGCGGGCTCGTTGTGGAAGTAGCGCGTCAGGTATAGGAGGAGCGCCCCGCCGGCTATTCCAGGGATCCAAAACGTCCAGCGCAGTCCGAATTGGTTGAAGAGGATGAACACCATGAGGATGGCGGCGGCGGTGCCCAGTCCCTGCAGCGCCTGCAGAATCCCCATGGCCAGGCCCAGTTGCTTCCGGAACCATAGGGTTACGCCGGAAACCAGGGTGACCTGGAAGGCGGCCATGCCGGCCGCCAAGATGACGCCGAAGTACAGGTAGAACTGCCAAAGGTGGTTCATGGTGCCGGTCAGGACCATTCCGGCGATGAACAGAATTCCGCCGCCCCACATGACCCGGCGCACGCCGTAGCGGTCGCCCAGCCATCCGGAGACTGGCCCCAAGGCTCCCGAAATGATCCACTGAATGGTGAACCCGAGGGTGATGGCCCCGATGCTCCAACCGAAATACTCCGGCTTGTTGAACTCGTCCACCAACAGGCTGGCGGCGAAACGTATGCCCGAGCTGGTCATCCACATCAATGAGGCTACGCCGACGATCACCCAAGAGTAATGGACGTTGCGCTTTCCCAGCGCAAATCCGGCCGGCGTCAGTCCGAACCTAAGCATGCTCACACTCCGTTGCAGGTGCCCCATTGTACAGGCCGGGCGAGGGCGGTTCAACGTCGTGCGCGCAAGGTTGATGGACCGGTGGGGACCGGTCCCGATGGAATCGGGATGACCCCATGGTTTCGGAACCTATGGGTCGATCAAAAGCCCAGGGTTCAACACCCCGTTGGGGTCCAGGGTCCGTTTGACGGCCTGCAACGCCTGGGCGAACAGTTCGGGCCGTTGCTGGTCGTACCAGGGCCGGTGCAGCCGGCCCACGGCGTGGTGGTGGGTGATGGTGCCACCGGCGGCCATGATGGCGTCGGAAGCCGCCTGCTTGATCTCGGCGTACATCTCCAACTCGGCCCCCAGCCGGCCCATGCCTTCGAAGGTGAAGTAGGGGGCGGGTCCGTCGGTGTACACGTGGGTGAACCGGCAGGAGACGCTGCCTCCGCCGCAGACCCGGTCCAGAGCGCCTTGGAGCGCGTCCCGCACCATCTCGTCCAAGGCGGGCCAGCGGTCCCAGGTGATGGCGGTCTCCATGGTCTCGGCCACCAGTCCCAGCCCGGCTTGATGGTTCTTCAGGTAGGGAGCGTTCAAGAAGGAGTTGCGCCACGCCCCCACCGAGCCCTGGCGGCCCGTGCCTCCTTCTGAGGGTCCGCCGGAACTGCTTGATCCATCGGAGACACGGACGTCGGCCTCGTCAATGGTCCCGCCGGCCTCCCGGGCTATGTCCACCGCGTGGCGGATGAACTCACCCTGGGGCACTTCAGCCGACTCGAACCCCAGCAGCAGCAACGCATTGGCGCCGTCCATCCCGGCGGAGGAGGCGGCTTCCACCGGGTCGAGGAGACGGCAGTTGGCGGGCCAGAGTTTGGTCTGCACGATGTGGCGGGCAGCCTCCGCCCCGGCGGCGAAGGTCGGGAACATTACCCCGGCCGACGCCCGGAATACCGGGCGGGCCTGGATGCGCATCCAGGCTTCGGTGATGATGCCCAAGATGCCCTCGCTGCCGATAGCCATCCGGTCGGGGCTGGGGCCGGCGCCGCTGCCCGGCAAACGCCGTGACTCCCACAATCCCGAGGGAGTCACCATCCGCACCGACTCCACCATATCGTCTATGTGGGTCTGGTTGGTGGCGTAATGGCCTCCCGAGCGGGTGGCGATCCAGCCGCCCAGGGTGGAGAACTCGAAGCTCTGAGGATAGTGGCGCAGGGTGAAGCCGTGGGGCCGTAGTTGGTCCTCCAAAGCAGGACCGTAGACCCCGCCCTGGATGCGGGCGGAGCGGGATACGTCGTCAATCTCCAACACCTGGCCCAACCCTCCCATGTCGATGGTCACGACGCCGTCGTAGCCCTCGGGCGGCTCGAACCCGGCCACGGTGGAACTGCCACCGCCGAAGGGGATGGCGGCGTAACCGGAAGTGGAGCACCATTCCAGCACGGCTTCCACGTCCTGTTCGTTACGGGGACGGGCCACCACGTCGGGCGGATTGGGAAAATCCAGATTGAAGGCCCGGATGCGGTCCCGGAAGCTGCGCCCGTAGGTGTGGACCGCCCGGTCGTGGTCGTCGCTGGCGCAGATGGCCGTCAATGATGAAGGAGGCGTGATGCGGGGCTTACGCAGGGAAAGGTCCGAGGGTCTGGGCGGCGTTACCGGGGTCAGGCTTACGTTATATCGCTTGGCCAGCACCTCGGCCGCGGTCTTCATCTGCCCGGCGGTTGGCTCGTCCGGCTCCATGCCCCAGGCCCAGAAACTTCGCTTGGCCATGACGGTCTCCTAACTAGCCGGCCATCTGGAACCGTTCGGACTCGGCCGGTTTTGCCCATAGCTCGTCGGCCCCGTGCATCGCAGCGGCCCGCTCGGGGCTGGTGCGCCAGGCGTCGTAGATTTCGGTGGTGTCCCAGGTGACCAGCGTCGAGATCTTGGTGGGGTCGCTTAGGGAGATAAAGGTCAGACGGATTCCGTAGCCGGGGGCCTTGCTCTGGGCCAGCCCGTTGCCGTCCAACAATTTCTTCGCAGCTTCGATCTTGTCCGGTTTTGCCCAGTGGTGCGTGAGCACGCCGATCATCGGATGGGGCTCCTAAAATCTAGTTCAGAATTGGGTCTCCATGTACCGCTTCATCTGTCACCCTGAGCAAAGCGAAGGGTCTCCTTGCTCTCATGGAGCGGGTCTTGACCGCAAGACGAGATTCTTTCCCGACGCGTCGGGAACGCCTCAGAAGGACAGTTCTGACGCAAGCCTGTCCGCAGGCGCGAGTATATCACTTGTCCGAGCCGTCTTTGACCTTGAGCAAACGCCCGGCGGCGAAGGCGATTACGGCCGCCCCGGCGCTGAGCACCGCGCCCATCTTGGCCGGGTCTTTGAAGGCCGGGTCATCGTAGGCTTTGCCGGCCACGAACAAGGCAACGGTCAGTCCCAGGCCCGCGATGATGGCGGCCACCAAAAGGTGCTTGGTGCCCATGCCGTCGGGCAATGGGAACCCGAGCCTCTCTCCCACCCAGGAGAACAGTGTGATGCCCACGGTTTTGCCGGCGATCAGCGAGATCAGGACGATAAAGGTGACCTGGGTGATGCTGGCGAAGGCGACTCCCGCGTTGAAGAAGGCGAAGAAGAATAGGCCGAAATCAACGGGCAGCTTGAGATCGTGCTCGAAGTCGTCCAAGGGAGCATGGCGGTGTTGCGGCTCTTGATTCTCCATGCGGTTCTCGGCCGGCGCCGCGCCGGTTGGAACGGCCTCTGCGCCTTCAGGATGGGTGTGCTCAAACTCGAATTCATCCTCTTCGAACAGGCCGTGGGTTGTCTGGGGTCCAGGCAGGAACGGCACTATGACCACCAAGGCCAGGGCCGGTTCGATGGACGACTTGACCAGGCCAACCCAGCTCAGCCCTCCGGCGATGAGGATGTAGATCTGCCAGTAGCGCACGTCGAAACGGCGCATGGCGTAGGCCACGGCCATGCCGGCAACCACCAACAGCAACCAGGAAGCGACTACGGGACTTTCCGGGTCCGGGTAGAACACGGCGATGATCCCCAGGCCGATGGCGTCGTCGGCCACCGCCAGCAACAGCAGAAAGTTGACCGCCGGGTGGGAGGCCCCGAAGATGATACGGGCGACGAGCCAGGCCAGGGCGATGTCGGTGGCGGTGGGGATGCCCCAGCCGTTGGCCACCGTGCTTAGATCGCTGGACCCGCCATAGAAAACCCAGGTCAGAAGAAAGAACAGCCCCGCCGGTCCCAGGACCCCGCCGAGGGTTCCCATCAAGGGGTTGATTGCCTTTTTGAGGGGGTTCAGCGCCCCGCCGGGCAGCGCCGACTCGGTGATCTCCTTGGTGGCGATGCCGAAGAAGAACACCATGAATATCTCGTTGACGAGGAAATGGACCGTGACGGATTTGCCGAAGATCTTGGTGCTGTCGCCGAAGATGTGGTAGTCCACTATGTCTTCGTAGGCGTGGATGTCGATGTTGGCAAAGACCAAGCCGGCGATCACGCCGATGATCAGCGGTATGGAGAATTGCTGGAGGAGGTTTATGTGATGCGGGCGGAGCAGAGCACTACCCTATATGATAAATCTCAGGGCGGAACGCCTATTTCAAGACGGAACGATTGCGGAGTGCGTCTTGGCGGCCATGAAGGCCGATGGGGGCGGACGCCCGCAGGATTATATCACCGTGGACCGGGCCGAAAACAAGGCGTTTCCCAGCCTCGTGAAGACGGCCCGCCAGGCGTGGCTCAAGTTGACAACCCATGGGGCCTTTGTTACTATCACGGGCAGCCTGGAGACGGATTTTCCAGGCTGATTTGGGCTTTTGGCCCGGCCTTGCAACGGCCAGGAGGAACCAACTCCGGTGGCTTTCGTAAATGGACTCAAATGCCGTGAATGCAGCAGGGAATACCCGGCGGAACCCCTGAATGTATGCGACTTTTGCTTTGGGCCTCTGGAAGTGGTCTACGACTACGCCACCATCTCCGAAGTTATCGACCGGGACAGCATCGCCAAGGGCCCCCTCAGCATCTGGCGTTACAAGGACCTGCTTCCCGCCGAAGGCGACGACCCCGTGGACATCATGGCGGGCTTCACTCCGCTGATCAAGGCCAAGGGCTTGGGCAAACGGTTGGGCCTCAACAACCTTTACATCAAGAACGACAGCGTCAACCCGTCGTTCTCCTTCAAGGACCGGGTGGTCTCGGTGGCCGCCACCAAGGCCCTCGAGTTCGGCTACGAGACGATAGCCTGCGCGTCCACCGGCAACTTGGCCTGCAGCGTCGCCGCCCATTGTGCCCGGGCCGGCGTCCGCGCCGTGGTCTTCATACCCTCCGATCTGGAGCGGGGCAAGATTATCGGCGCCGCCATTTACAACCCAGTGCTGGTGTCGGTCGACGGCACCTATGACGAGGTGAACCGTCTCTGCAGCGAGTTGGCCGACGACTACCCCTGGGCTTTCGTCAACATCAACATGCGGCCCTATTACGCCGAGGGCAGCAAGACCCTGGGTTACGAGGTTGCGGAGCAATTGGGCTGGCGGCTGCCGGACCACGTGGTGGTGCCCTCGGCCTCCGGCGCCATGTTCACCAAGATCTGGAAGGGCTTCAACGAGCTGGCCTGCCTGGGGCTCTTGGAAGGGGTGGCGTCCGGTTCCTTCGGCGTGGACCAGAACACCGTCCATCATCCCGGCGTCACCACCAAGATGCACATGACCCAGGCTGAAGGGTGCTCGCCCATCGTGACCGCGTGGGCCAACAGCCAAGCCCAGGTTATTCCGGTGCGGCCGGACAGCCTGGCAAAGTCCTTGGCCATCGGGAACCCCGCCGACGGCATCTACGCTCTAAGGGTGATTGAGAAATCCGGCGGGTCCGCCTATGCGGTCCCGGAATCGGATATAGTAGATGGTATAAAACTGCTGGCCGAGACCGAGGGCATCTTCACCGAGACGGCCGGCGGCGTGACGATGTCGGGGCTCAAGCACCTGGCCAAATCAGGGGCCATCAAACCCGATGAACTGACCGTCGTCTATATCACCGGCAACGGACTCAAGACCCAAGAAGCGGTGGAAGAAGTGGTGAACCCACTTTCGATCAAGCCTAGCGTTCGCTCTTTCGAAGA
>CAYMZL010000026.1:0-11920 GCA_964394825.1 uncultured Dehalococcoidia bacterium
AAGTTGCCCGCCGTCAGCTTCAGCCCGAAACATCCCTTGCCAACCCACGGCATCGCCATTAACATGTGCCCATATTCGCTTCTATCATCCCCGGAAAGCAGCCCCGGCAGGAGCAAAAGATGCCCAAGGTACATGACCGCGGCGGTTGGCCCAACGACGACCCCATCGACCACACCGAGCACGAGATGGAGGAGTGGGAACGGCTGGTCGACGCACTGAACGGCGTTCTCGGCGAGAAGGGACTCAAGAATACCGACCAGCTGCGCCGGGCCATCGAGAGTCTGGACCTGAAGACCTACGAGTCGCTGAGCTACTACGAAAAATGGACGGCCGCCATGGAGACCCTTCTGGTGGAGCAGGGCGTCATGACCACCGGGGAGATCGACGCCAAGATGGCCGAACTGGAGCGGGGGCGAAAGTAACCGTGGCCAGCGACGCAACGGCAAGATACCGGCCCGGTGACCGGGTCCGCATCAGGGTGGGCACCCCGCCGACCCATTTCAGGACGCCCGAATACGTCCAGGGCAAGCAGGGCAGGATCGAGGCGCTGTGCGGCGTGTTCAAGAACCCCGAATCCCTGGCTTACGGCGGCGACGGCCTTCCCGCCCAGCCGCTCTACCGGATCGAATTTTCCCAGACGGACCTCTGGGAGAACTATAGAGGCCCGGACACCGATACACTCCTCATCGACATCTACGAACACTGGCTGGAAACCGTCTAGGGTAGAGGAGAGACTCCCATGGCCGACGGACACGAGAACGGACACAACCACGGAGATAACGCCGAGTATTACTCCCTGCGGGCACAGGCGATGCAAGCCATCCTGATCGAGAAGGGCATCTGCACCCTGGACGACATACTGACCATGGCCGATAAGATCGACTCCCGCTCGCCGGAGGACGGGGCCAAGGTGCTGGCCCACGCCTGGGTGGACCCGGAGTACAAGAAGCGCCTACTGGCCGACGCCGAATCCGCCCTGCTGGAGTTGGGCTACGACCTGCCCGAGACCGCTCCGCGCCTCACGGTCCTGGAGAACACCGACGAGGTCCACAACATGGCGGTGTGCACGCTGTGCTCCTGCTACCCCAGGGCAATCATCGGACGGCCGCCGGCCTGGTACAAAGGCCTGGCCTACCGCTCCAAGGTGGTGGTCGACCCCCGGGGAGTGCTGAAGGAGTTCGGCACTGAACTCGCCGAGTCGGTCCAGGTGCGGGTTATCGACAGCAGCGCCGACTTCCGCTACCTGGTCCTCCCCAAACGGCCCGCCGGGACCGAGGGCATGAGCGAGGAGGAATTGGCCAAGCTCATCACCCAGGAGAGCATGATCGGCGTCACCCTGGCCCTGTCCCCAGAGAGCGTCACCGCCGGCTAACGAGCCGTCCTTTCGCCAACGCCGTCGTTCCGGCGCCCAAAACCGCTCATCCTGAGCTTGTCGAAGGAGGCATCGGCGAAGCACGGCTGAGGCGCAGTGAGTGGTTCGACGGGCTCAGGATGAGCGGATCATAAGAGACCCAAGTTTCCTGGATTCCGGCCTTCGCCGGAAAGACGAAAGCGGCTCTGCCATTGAACATTGGTGGAGCCGCATCTCACGTGCCCTTGGACGAATCTAATCGGGCCGGTCCAGGATCTGCTGGGGCATATCGCCCAATAGGACCTCCACGTCCGGCATCGCCGAATCGTCGCCCAGTCCGATATGCATCGGCGTGATGGATATGCAGTTGTTCTTCAGCGCGGCGATGTCGCTGTCCGGAGCCGCCGTCTCGCTGATGGGGCGGTTCCTGGAGATCCAGTAACGCTTCTCCGGTCCCACGTTCTCAGCCCGGACGTTCTCTCCGTACGACCGGCCGCCCAAGCGGGTAACCCGCACCCCCGCCACCTGGTTCAGTTCAATCTTGGGGATGTTGACGTTCAGAAACAGGGTGTCGCCGGAGTAGTCCCTGAACTTCTCGGCCAAGGGCTTCAGGACCATCTCGGCTATGTCGTACTTGGTATTGGTCACGGCGGCCACCGAGATGGCGATGGTGTTGATGCCGCGGACGAATCCCTGCACCGCACCGCCCACAGTCCCGGAGACCATGACGTCCCAACCCAAGTTCGAGCCGGCGTTAACCCCGGACACCACCAGGTCCACGTCCTTGACCAGACTCTCCAGGGCCAGGATGCAGCTATCGCCCGGAGTGCCCTCCACTGAGAAGGCGCTCACCGGGTAAAGGCCGTCGCCGTTGGTCTGGAACTCCTGGTCCATGGTCCACTCGCCCGCCTTGACCGGGGCATGGAGGGTCAAACAAGCGCCCACGCCGCTCTGTTGCCGGTCGGGCGCGACCACGGCCACCTCACCAACCTGACGCAGAGCACGAACCGCGGCCCAGATTCCCGGGGAGGTGATCCCGTCGTCGTTTATGACCAGTATCTTCATAGCTCTCGCTTTGCTTGAGCTGCCCGTTACGTTGATATCGGGCGACGGCGAGTATTGTATCAGTCGGGGTATCTAAACACAAAAGCATCGGGCTTGATCGAACACCGCCCAACTGTCACCCCGAGCGTAGCTAGGGGTCTCTTTCTTGTTTGAACACAAACTGGGCGGGTTTAAAACCCGCCCCTACGCCGACACGATAGAAAAATTGCCCGCAGATCAACTACCGACCAAACCATCGCGTTATGTAGGGGCGGGTCTGTGACCCGCCCTGGTTAATATTAGACAACCTGATTGACAAATTCAGGATGCTAATACGCGTGCGCTACCGTTTGGAGTATCTAGTGGTGGGCCAGCCCCGTGGCGTGGAATACGGCGTGCTTCAGCTCGACGGCCGCCATGGCCCGGCGGTATTCGGCCGACGCGAATATGTCGCCGAGGATATCCTCGCCCAAGTCGTTGACCACCAGTCCAGTGGCGGCGGTGATGGTCTCCTCGGTCAACTCCTGTCCCGCCAGCGCCTGCTCCACCGACGGAGCACGCACCGGAGTGGGGGTGAGACCGCCCACCGCAACGCTGGCCGCGGCGCAGGTGTGGCCGTCCATGGTCACCACCACGGCGGCCCCGACGATGGCGAAGGAAGTGGCCGGGTGGGCCATCTTGGCATATTCGGCATGCTGGTTCTCCGCCAAGACCGGCATCTCGATGCCGGTGAGAATCTCGTTCTCGCCCAGGGCGGTGGTGAAAGCGCCGATGAAGAAATCATCGGCGGACACCGTCCGGGAACCCCGGCGGGTGATCCCTCCCTGTCCTTGGATGGTGAACTTGGCGTTCATGGCCTTCAGGACCGTGGGCAGGTCGGACGCGGGGTCGGCGTGGGCCACGTTGCCGCCGATGGTCCCCCGGTTCCTAACCTGAGGGTCGCCGATGCCTTGGGCGGCCTCCCACAGTATCCCGGCGGCGGACTGGACCTGGGACGACGCGGCAATCTCGGCGTGGGTGGTCAGCGCTCCGATGCGCAGGGCGCCGTTCTCCACGGTGATGCCCTTCAGTTCCTCGATGCCGCCGATGTCGATGACCAAGCTGGGCCGGGCCAGGCGCAGCTTCATCAGGGGGAGGAGACTGTGTCCGCCGGCCAATATCTTGGCTTCGCTGTTGTTGCTCAGAAGCTGGATGGCCTCCGAGACCGAGCCTGCCTTTTTATATTCGAACTCTGTTGCAAACATCGCTTAACTCCCCTGCTGCTGGCGGATGGCCTGCCAGACCCTTTCCGGGGTGAGCGGCATGTCGATGCCGGTGACGCCCAGGGGCCGCAGGGCGTCAATCACCGCGTTGTAGATCGTGACTGTAGAGGCGATGGCCCCCGTCTCACCAATCCCCTTTACGCCCAACGGATTGTGGGGCGATGGGGTGACGGTGCTAAGGGTCTCGATGTCCGGGAACATGTGGGCCCTGGGCAGGGCATAGTCGGTCATCGATCCGGTCAACAGTTGGCCGTTGTCGTCATAGACCACCCCTTCCCACAGCGCCTGGCCCGCGCCCTGCACCACGCCGCCGTGAATCTGACCGTCGACAATCATCGGATTGATCTGCGGGCCGCAGTCGTCGCCCGCCACGTAGCGTTTGACCTCTATGTGCCCGTTGTCCGGGTCCACCACCACCACCGCCACATGGGTGCCGAAGGGGTAGACAAAGTTGGGCGGGTCGTAGAACGCCGAGGCTTCAAGACCGGGCTCCATGCCTTCCGGCATGTTCCAGGCCACGTTGGCCATGGTGGCCATCTCCTGGATGGTCTTGCTCTGGTCCGGCGAGCCCTTGACGAAGAACTTGCCGTCTTCGTACTCCACATCTGCCTCGGCCGCTTCCAGCAGGTGGGCGGCCAGGAGGCGGGCCTTCTCTTTAACTTTGCGGGCCGCCAGCGCAATGGCCGCGCCTCCCACCGCCGTGGTGCGGCTGCCGTAGGTGCCCCAGCCCATGGGGGTGTTGCTGGTGTCGCCGTGAATGACGCCCACATCGTCAACGTCAACACCCAGTTCGTCGGCGATTATCTGGGCGAAGGTGGTCTCCTCTCCTTGACCGTGGGGCGCGGTGCCGATGTAAGCATTCACCTTGCCGGTGGGATGGAAGCGCACGATGGCGCTTTCCCACAGGCCCCCACCAAAACCGACCGCGCCGGCCACCTGTGAGGGTCCCAAGCCGCAGATCTCGGCATAGCAGGTGACGCCGATGCCCATGTATTCGCCGTGCTCCCGCATACGGGCCTGCTCTTGGCGGAGGGCCTGGTAGTCCACATGGCCCAACACCATGTTCAGCAGCGGTTCATAGTCGCCGCTGTCGTAGGTGATACCGCTGGCGACATCGTGTCCGTCTTCAAACTTGGGGATCAGGTTCTTCCGCCGCAGTTCCACCGGGTCAATGCCCAATTCCACCGCCAGCAGGTCGATCAAGCGTTCAATCAGGAAGGTGGCTTCAGGGCGGCCGGCGCCGCGGTAGGCATCAACCGGTGTTGTATTGCTGAAGACGCCGTAGACGTCGGCCTTGGTTGCTCCGATGTCGTAAGGGCCGCTGTAAATCAAGCCGTGAAGTATGGTCGGGACGCCGGGACCCGCCGTGGACAGATACGCGCCCATACCGGCGTAGACCACCGACCGGATACCGGTGATCTTCCCCTCGCGGGTGGCGGCCATCTCCACGTGCTCAACGTGGTCGCGGCCGTGGATGGTCGCCTGGAATCCCTCGGAGCGGGTGGCGGTCCATTTGACCGGACGGCGCAACTGCATGGAGCAAAATGCGGTGACCATCTCGTCGGCGTACATGGGGATCTTACTGCCGAATCCGCCGCCCACTTCGGTGGCGATGACCCGGATCTTATGCTCTGCTATACCGGTTACCAGAGACCCCAGGAACCGGACGATATGGGGGTTCTGGCTGGTGCTCCACAGGGTCAACTCTCCCATGGCGGACGTCCAGTTGGCCACCGCCGAGCGGGGCTCCATGGCGTTGGGCACCAACCTCTGTTGGATGATGGTGTCTTTCACGACAACGTCGGCGCTGTCGAAGGCCGCGTCCGTGTCGCCGCCGGCGGCCACCCAGTGGAACGCCTGATTGTTGGGGGCGTCCTCGTGCAACTGGGGCGCGCCCGGCTGCATGGCCGCCTCGGGGTTCACCACCGCGGGAAGCACCTCGTAGTCCACGTTGATCAATTCCAGGGCGTCTTCCGCCTGGTAGCGGCTCTCGGCCACCACCACCGCCACGGCGTCGCCCTGATAGCGGACCACGTCCTTGGCGAGGGCCGGGTGGGCCACCGCCTTGATGTCGCAATCGGGCGGGAGCCAGGCGCATGGGATGGGGTTCAGCACCCCGTCGGTGTCGGCGCCCGTGAAGACCGCCACCACCCCGGGGGCCGCGGCGGCCGCGCTGGTGTCGATGCCGTTGATCTTGGCGTGGGCGTGGGGGCTGCGCAGCATGGCCGCGTAGGCCATCCCCGGCAGCTTCACATCGTCGGTAAAGGTAGCGCCGCCGGTGATCAACCGCGGGTCCTCACGGCGGCGGATACCGGAGCCAAATATTCTTGTCGTCATGGCCTAACTCCTCGATTAACTCCTAGCTCCGCTTGGCTTCCGCAGCCGCCAGAACGGCCCGAACGATGTTTTGATACCCGGTGCAGCGGCATATATTGCCCTTCAAGCCCTCCCGAACCTGTTCATCCGTGGGGTCGGGATTCCTTTCCAACAACTCCACCGTGGTCATGATCATCCCGGCGGTGCAGTAGCCGCACTGGAGTCCATGTTTCTCCCAGAAGGCCTCTTGGACCGGGTGCAATTCGCCGTTCGTCGCCAGGGCCTCGATGGTGGTGATCTCGCTGCCGTCGGCCTGGACCGCCAGGCAGGTGCAGGATTTCACCGTCACGCCGTCCATCTTCACCACACAGGCGCCGCATTGACTGGTGTCGCATCCGATCTTGGTCCCGGTCAGCCCCAGGTCTTCTCTGAGGAAATGGACCAAGAGCAGACGCGGGTCCACTTCCTTTTCATGGGTTTTCCCGTTGACGGTTAGCTGAATGTTCAAGATAGCTCCCTTGCGTGGTGGATAGCGATTTCCCAGGCGTGAAATAGGCTCAGGGGGCCGAAGTGCTCCGAGTATATACTCGGCCCGATACTCAGTCAAACGGATTGGCAACGTGCGTGGCCCCATTGCCGTGGTTGCGCAATATTCAGGCTGCCCCTATCATTTGATTGGTGTCTGGTCAGCGGGGTCTGGTTAAAGTTGCCTCGCCGGCCCGTAGTCCGATAATGAGGATGCCCATGTTCCCGCAGAGCGTTTTCCCTGATACCGCTGAAGTTGACGCCCAAGGGCAGCTGGTCCTGGGCGGGTGCAAGGCCACCGACCTGGCCGACGAGTACGGCACCCCGGTATACGTGCTGGACGAAGAGACCCTGCGGGCCCGCTGCCGTAGCTTCATCGGCGAATTTCGCAAGCTCTATCCGGCAACCAACGTCAGCTACGCCTGCAAGGCCTACATCAATCCGGCGCTAGCCATGCTTTTCCAGGAAGAGGGCCTGGGTTTCGACGTGGTCTCGGGGGGCGAGTTGGCCTTGGTCATCAGCGCCCAGGTTTCGATGGACGAGGTCTATTTCCACGGGAACAATAAGACCCCCCAGGAATTGTCGGAAGCGCTGGAACACTCCATCGGCTGGGTGGTCGTCGACAGCTTCTATGAGATGGAACTTCTGGACCAACTTGCCGGGCAGGCGGGCAAGACCCAAGACATCCTGATCAGGGTCTCCCCCGGCATCGACGCCCACACCCATGTCTACACCACCACCGGGGTCTTGGATTCCAAATTCGGATTCGCGATCCAGACCGGCCATGCCGCCGAAGCGGTCCGCATGGGACTGGCGGCCAAGAACCTGAACCTGCGCGGCCTGCACTTCCACCTGGGCTCGCCCATCTTCGAGTTGGAGCCATACCGCGTGGCCACGGAACTGGTGCTGCGGTTTGCCGCCGAGTTCCGGGAAGAGGGCCTGGAGATGCAGCGGTTCAGTCCCGGCGGTGGATTCGCCATCAGCTACATCCGCGGCCAGGAGCCTCCTCCGATCTCCGCCTACGCCGAGACCATCGTGTCCACCATGACGGCGACCTGCCAGGAGCTGGGCATGGAGCCGCCTTCTTTGGTCATCGAACCAGGCAGGGCCATCATCGGCCCAGCCGGCGTGGCCATCTACCGCATCGGGGCCATCAAAGACGTGCCCGGCGTGCGCAAGTTCGTCAGCGTCGACGGCGGCATGGGAGACAATATCCGGCCCGCCCTCTACCAGGCGGAGTACGAAGTGGTCGCCGCCAACAAGGCCGACCTGGAACCGGCGGAAAAAGTTACCATCGCCGGTAAATATTGCGAGTCGGGAGACCTGCTGGCCTCGGATATAATGCTGCCGGAGTTGGAATCTGGAGACCTGATTGCCATTCCCGCTACGGGAGCGTACTGCCCCTCCATGGCCAGCAACTACAACCTGAATCCCCGTCCGCCCATGGTCTTGGTGAAAGACGGGAAAAGCCGCTTGATCCGCAGGCGGGAAAGCTACCAAGACCTGATGCACTGCGACGTGGTTTAAGCCCGCCGCCGCCAGGCATTCAACGCCGTCCGTTTATCTGCACGACAAGGGATTATGTGGACCATCTTCGGCCAAGACCACCTGCTCAAGCGGCTTGAGCCCAGCCTGCGGCAGCGGAGGCAGTCCCACGCCTACCTGCTAAGTGGCCCGCCCCACGTGGGCAAGATGACCCTTGCCATCAATCTCTCTCAAGCCGTAAATTGTTTAGAGGGACCCGGTGTTCCCTGCGGCTCATGCACTCAGTGCACCAGGATCGCCCAGGGACTCCACGCCGACATCAGGACCCTTGCTCCGGGCCAAGGTGAAGATGCCCGGTCAGCCCGGACGATGATTGGCATCAGCGATATAAAAGAAGCGCTGCACCGAGTGAGCCTGAACCCTTACGAGGGGTCCACCAGCGTAGTGATCTTTGACGGCGCTGAATTCATGAGTGACGACGCCGCCAACGCATTGCTGAAAACACTGGAAGAGCCGCCGCCGCAGGTGATGTTCCTGCTGCTTACCGCCAACGAAGGCGCCTTGCTGCCGACCATCCGGTCGCGGTGCCAAACATTATCTTTATTGACTCTGTCCAAGGACCAGATGGTTGACCGGCTGGTAACGGGCCACCAGGCAACACCTGAGCAGGCGGAGCAGTTGTTCCGGCTGTCCCGCGGTTGCCTTGGCTGGGCCGTCAGCGCCCTGGAAGACACCCAGGTGCTGGAGCAACGGCAGGCCGACCTGGAAAAATTGCAGGAAACCCTGAACGCGGGATTGGAGACCAGGTTCACCTACGCCAACGAAGTCGCATCCCTCTTCGGAAGCGACCGCGAGGCAGCCAAGGAACTGCTGGCCCTTTGGCTTCGTTGGTGGCGGGACCTACTCCTGATCAAGGAGGGAGCAGAGGAATTCCTCCACAATCTGGACCACGCCGAATCTCTGCGGAGCCAGGCTTCAGGCCTGAGCACACCGGAGATCGTGCAATTCATCAATCGCTTGATGCAGACCTTGTCGAGCCTAGATAGCAACGTCAGTCCCCGGCTGGCGATGGAAGTGTTGATGCTGAATCTACCAATCGAAGCAGGCCAAGTATGACCAAGGTGGTGGGCGTGCGCTGGCGGACCGCCGATCCGGTGACCTATGCCGTGGCAGGCGACGTTCCGTTGCCCCTCAAGAGCTACGTTGTGGTGCAGTTGGAAAAATCGCAAGAGCTGGCGTGGATCTGCCGCGAGCCCGCCGAGTTGGTGGCCGCCCTGCCCGATGAAGAGCCGTCCGTCCGCGTGGTGCGCCGGGCCACCGCCGGCGACCTGGGCCGTCTACAGCAGAACCGGGACTCGGAGCAGGAAGTGTTCAAGATTGCCCGCACCAAGGCCCGGGAATTGGAAATTCCCATGAAGATAGTGGACGCCCACTACACCTTCGACCGCGCCCGCATGGTCGTAACCTTTGGCGCCGAGGGGCGGGTGGACTTCCGCCCGCTGATCCACGCGTTAAGTTCGGCCATCGGGGGCCGGGTGGAGTTGCGCCAGGTCGGTGACCGGGACGTTGCGAAATTGACCGGAGGCATCGGCCGTTGCGGAATGACTCTGTGCTGCGTGCGGTGGCTGGACAAGTTCGAGTCCATCTCGGTGCGGATGGCCAAGGAACAGGCCCTGCCCATCAGCGCGGATGGCCTGGCCGGCGCCTGCGGCAGGCTGCGCTGCTGCCTGCGGTATGAGTACGAACAATACCGGCAGATAAACCAGGCGCTGCCCAAGATTGGAGAATTGGTGGGGACTCCCAACGGTGCGGCCACGGTGATCGTGGGACACCGGTTGAAGGAAACTGTGTCGGTCCGCTATGAGGACGACCGGGTGCTGGAACTGCCCCTGGCCGACGTTACCAGGAACCAACCTTCCCGCAATTAACCCTCTTCCCGCAATTAACCTTTCAGTCCCGGTTGGACCAGGGGATATAGAGCTTCCACTCTTCCAGAATCACCCTGTTCTGTAATATCAGATAAGGGTTGGGGTCGGGGGCGCGCGGCGGCTTATGCAACCGCATCTTCGCCTCAACCGGGGTGCGCCCCGCTTTGTGGAGGTTGCAGCGGTTGCAGGCCGTCACCACGTTTTCCCAGGTGTGGGCGCCGTTCTGCCGCCGGGGGATAACGTGGTCCAGCGTCAGGTCGTGGGCCTTCTTGCCGCAGTACTGGCAGGTGAACCGGTCCCGCAGGAAGACTTCCTTCTTGGACAGCTTGCGGGGCAGATAGGGCCGCTTCACCATGTAGGCCAACCGGATGATTGAGGGGGCGTCGATCATCTGGGTCACGGTGTGGAGTTGCCCCGGGTGGTTCTCCAAGCGCTCGGCCTTGCCCTTGACGACCAAGACGATGGCGCGGCGCACGGTGCACACGTTCACCGGAACGTAATTCAAGTTCAGCACCAGGACCGGCGCCCGGATCAGTACGCCAACGTCCACCGCCTCCGCAAAGCCATTTCCGGAAGCGCCATTCGCCGATAGCTGTCCTATTTCCGCCTGATCTACCATGTCGGCCGGATGTTGGTCCTCCCCCACCGCATCTAGAAGCGCTCTTGGGAGCGCCACGGGAAAGTTCCTACCCCGGCATCGCCGGGGACACAACACATGCACATAAACCCCGGTGCGGGCCTAACCCACGCTCAGAGCCCATTGGCAACCTATAGTAGCACATAGGCCCGGAAAGGGGCGTGAGCCTGCGGACGCCGGCCGAACGCGCCTGGGCCTTTAATTGGTCAGCTTCTCCAGTTGGTTGTCCCAATCTCCGGGGATGATTTTAACCCCCCGGATCACGACATCGAAGTTGTCGGCTAAAAACGTACCCAAGGCCGACTCGTCGATGGTCTTTTCCAGGTCCCTTAAGACGGCTTGATCCAGGTCTCGCAAGGGGAACCGTTGAATCCCGGTCAAGACCCCAGATAGGAGCAAGAATCCCACCAACAACCCAGCGGCCATCCCCGCCAAACTGTTGGCCAGGCCAAAGAGCGGAATTATCCCAAGCACCCTCCGGGCCATGAAACCGAAGATTCCACCCAGGATGAACAGCACTCCGAAGATCAGGATGAAGCCGGCCACCGTTTGGGCGTTCTCGTTGCCGGTAACCCCGGAGAAGATGTTTCCCACCGAGTCGCCGATGCGGCTGGAGAGCGCCAGGCCGGCCACCAGCGAGATAAGGGGCACCACGATCTGCAGCAGGCCGGCGGAGAACCCCCAAAGGGCGGTGATTCCCCAAACGACCAGAATGGTGATATCAATCCAGTTCATAATCCCTCATAACCCGGCACGAGATGACGGCTAAACCGAGTGTAGCATGAGGGAAATCCAGGGCGCCAAGGGGGTTACCGGGCGGTTGCCGCCGCGTTTCGAAGCCCAATCAGACTCACCAGCGCCATCACTCCGAACACATAGGAACCGATTACGTCACTGGGCCAGTGGACTCCCAGGTAGACCCTGGATGCGCCCATGGCCAGCACCGCCAAGATGAGGGCAGCCTGAATCGCGCGCCGGAGAACCAGCGTTTTCACCGATCGCCCGACCAGGTAGACCAGGACCCCTCCCATCATGACCCCCAAGAGAGCGTGACCGCTGGGGAAGCTGGGGTCGGTTTGCCAGGGGCCAAACAGTTGGTACTCGGGCCGTGGCCGGTCCACCACCAGCTTCAGACCGGCGCCGATCCCAAATACCATCAGGCAAGCCACGGTCAAGGCAGCATCGGCGTAACGGCGGGCGAACAGCAGGCCGCCAAACAGGACGAATGCAGCCGGCAGGAACACCCAGACCAGTCCCAGTGTGGCAAACCCCAACGACACGTCGTCCAGCCATCCGGTGCGAAGGGCCTGGAATCTCGAAATTGCCCCCTCGTCGCCGGGGAAAGTGGGATAGGCCGAGGCCAATATGAACA
>CAYMZL010000027.1:0-6805 GCA_964394825.1 uncultured Dehalococcoidia bacterium
ATGCGTGCTGCGGAAGAACACCATGCCCCAATTGCACGAATTTTTGGATACGGTGATCAAGGGTTGGCATGACGGCGGCAATGGCCGCGGCAACAGTAATATGCCCGATCTGGGCAACGATGACGACGGCCCGCCCTTCACTGGGGGAAACGGCTCACCGACCATGGAAAAAGCCATGGACGAAGCGGAAGAGGCCGCCAACCGGGTCTTGGCTGGCGAGCAGACCGTACACTTGGTCCCGCAGCGCTCCTATATCCGGAGGCTGCAGCACCTTCTGGGACAGCGTTACAACGTCGCCTCCGTCAGCCAAGGCCGAGAGCCGGAACGGGCCGTCATGTTTTACCGGGTCTGACGGCTTAGTTAGGCGACAAGTAATGGCCTGTTTTATCGTCTTTGAAGGCGGCGACGGGTCGGGCAAAAGCACCCAAGCCCGCTCCCTGCTGCGCCGCCTGCGCCGGCGCGGCGTCAAGGTCCTCCGCACCCGCGAGCCCGGGGGCACTCCCCTCGGCCAGTCCCTGCGTCTTCTGCTCAAATCCGGCGAGCCCATGGCCCCCATGAGCGAGCTGATGCTCTTCGAGGCTGCCCGCGCCCAGTTGGTTCAACAGGTGATCAGGCCCTTCTTGGACCAGGGCGGCGTGGTGATTGCCGATCGTTTTACCAGTTCCACCATGGCCTACCAGGGCTACGGACGGGGATTGGACCGTGAGTTGATCGAGCGATTGAACCGGGAAGCCACCGGAGGACTGGAGCCGGACCTGACCGTGTTGCTGGACCTGCCGGTCGAGACGGCCCTGGCCCGGAAAGGCGGCGGGAAGGCAACCGGGAACGGAGACAACTTCGACGACGCGCCGGTGGACTTTCACCGCAAGATACGCCGGGGCTATAGCGCTATGGCCGCCTCAGATCCCGGGGGCTGGCTGGTGTTGGACGGCCAGCGTCCTCCCGAAGAGCTTAGCCGGGAGATATGGGCCAAGGTGCAGACGGTCCTGTAGACCGCACCGCCCCTATAGAGCCGGCTGGCAATCGATACGAATAAGAAAAGGCCCTCCCGTTCAGGAGGGCCTTTTGGTTTGCCTCTATTGGGAAGAGGGTTTAGTCGTCGGCCGGTGCAGGCTCGAGAGCCTCCAGCTTGGCGTCGATGACCTGACGCATCTCCCGTACCCGCTTGAGGTCGGGATAGATATTGCCCTCGCCCTTCTTGTCGAAGATCCGCTCACCATTGAAGAACACTTCCATGATGCCCTGTCCGCGGGGGGAGATAGCAATCGCAACGTCTTTGCCGTAGTGCCGGAAAAATTCGTTCGCCATCCACGTGGCGACAGCGTGGTGCTGTCAACTTACGCAGTAAGTAATCTCTAGCTGGAACTTTCCTTCCATTTGGCTCCTCCGAGTCGTCCTGAATATAGGCTATCCCCAGTCTAGCGTAATACTCGGGCAAGTCAACCCAATACCGCCGCCAACCTTACGGAATCAGCCGTTTCTTGTTGGAAGGACCCGCCGGCCAGGAAACCGGTCAGGCCCAGTTCGTCTCTGAGAACCGTATTCCGGGTCTCGCCCACCGCTTCATGCTTGAGGAGACGTACTCTCCTTGAAGCACCATGACGGCTTCCTTAGGGTCTTATGGGACGTTCTTGCCTTTTGGTTAAAGTCTGGCTGGCGGGCGTGGCCGTGTTCCTGGCCAGACGGCTCAGATACCGCGCCTGCCTTAGATTCGAGAAAGTATAGATGACGATACAGAGGCCCAGCAAAACCTCGGGCACCTCGGAACCCCGGGGGCCGGAATCGAAGAGGTCCATGAACAGCCTGGGGATGTTGGCGCTTTGCCATAGGTCGCCGGTGCGCCAGACCATGATTAACAGCAATGCCGGGGCCAACATCAGAGACGGCAGGACCAGTCTCATCCGGTCGCTAAGTCCCCGCAGATTGGCGGTCAGACGCCACAGTCCTCCGGTCAGGCCGAGGGCGCTGCCCCAGAAGAGGGCCTCGAATATGACGTTATTGGCGAAGTTGACATTGTGGAGGGTCGTTTCGCCCTGGAAATTTATCTCCTCCAGCACGGTGGGCGTGGCCCAGCCGAACAACCGCTGGCCCCAACTGATCTCTTCCATCGCGCCCAGGAACAGACCCACGGCCAGAGCCAGGTAGAAATACTTCAATGCCGAGTGCCTGGTGGCCCGCAGGAACCAAGCCGCGGCGCCGGCGGCCACCGCGCCGGCCAGGAAGGTTGCCACCGACCACCACTCGCTGAGGCCGTCTTCGCTCTCCAGCCATCCGACCTCAACGTAGGTCCGCAGCGACCAATGGGCCAACACGGCGAAAACGAGCACCCCGAACAGGGCCAGAAAGAAGCCTCGTCCGTAGCGGTCCGGGGGTAGTAAATCGCCCTCTCGACGCGCGGCGATGGGCCGGAGTGCCCGCGCCAACTTTGAACGAAGTATCCTGTTGCCCAATGGCAGCGTGATGGCTGCTACCGTGAGGCCGGCCCAACCCCAGGTGTCGATTCCGTCCCTAACAGCTTCGGCGGTTTCCGGCGAAAGGGTGTTGGGCCCGGAGTGGGAAATCTCCACCAGCCACTCCACAGCCGAAAACACGCCTCCGCCAAAGGCCAGCAACGATGTTCCCAGGAACAGGCCGAACAGACCCATGGCCGTCCAAAGAGCGGACGCTTCAAAGACGGACGGGGGGATGGATGGCGGCTGGGATTGGGGGCGGTTGGCGGCCATGGTCAACCAGGCAGCGGCGTTATTGGTACACCCTACGGGGGCCCACGGTCTTAAGGTAGCCCTCGAAGTTGCGCCTGGTTTCCGGGATGGAATCGCCGCCGAACTTCTCCATGAAAGCATCGGCCAGGACCAGGGCCACCATGGCTTCGCCGACCACGCAGGCCGGGGGCGCCTGACAGACGTCGGAGCGCTCGAAGTGGGCCAGGACCTCTTCGCCGGTGTCCAGGTCAACGGAGGGCAGGGGCGTGACCATGGTGGCGATGGGTTTGACGACGAACCGGGCGACCAGGGGCATCCCGTTGGTCATCCCGCCTTCGGTGCCGCCCAGCCGGTTGGTCTTTCGCCGCCAGGGATGGTCCGGGTCCGCCACCGGCTCGATCACGTCCTGCACCTGGGAGCCGCGCTGGCCGGCAATCTCCCATCCGAGGCCGATGGACACGGCCTTGACGGCGTTGATCGACATGAGCGCCTGGGTCACCAGGCCGTCGATCTTCCGGTCCCAACTCACGTGGGAACCCAGGCCGATGGGAACATTTTCGGCGATGATCTCACAGGTGCCGCCCACGGTGTCCCCGGCCTCTTTGGCGTCGTCGATCTCGGCGGTCATCCTCTGGGCGGCTTCTTGGTCGGCGCAGCGCACCGGGGACTCCTCAACGGCTTCCCAGTCGATGTTCTCAGGAAGCTCCGCCCGCACCGAGCCTATGGATATTACGTGGCTGTGGATCCGGATGCCGAACTCTTCCAGCAGCTTGATGGCGATGGCCCCGGCGGCCACCCGAGCGGCGGTTTCCCGGGCGCTGGCCCGCTCCAAGACGTTCCGGACATCGTCGAAACCGTACTTCATCGCCCCTGGCAGATCGGCGTGGCCGGGACGAAGACGGGTGACGCGCTGGGTGCGGGGGCTCTGGGGCGGGCCTTCCAGCGGGTCGATGGCCATGGCCTCTTCCCAGTTGGCCCAGTCCTTGTTCTCCAGGGTCATGCCGATGGGGCTGCCCAGGGTGAGGCCGTGGCGCACCCCGGAGATGATCTTCGCCCGGTCTTTTTCAATGAGCATGCGGCCGCCCCGCCCGTAGCCCTTCTGACGGCGGGCCAGGTGGACGCCGATATAGTCTTCGTTGATGGACAGTCCGGCGGGGACGCCCTCCAATATGATTATCAGTCCCTGTCCGTGGGACTCGCCGGCGGTGAAAAATCTGACCATAGAAATCCTGGGAGAAAATCCTGGGTGGAAAGTATGGGTCGAGAAGCGGCGCGGCGCCCTAAGCGCCTCGAGAAGCCATTTCAGCAGTGGCTGCTTCCAGCATCACCTCCACCGGAGCGTCCCGGCCCGTCCACATCTGAAAGGACAAAACTCCCTGGTACACCAGCATGTGCAGCCCGCCTAAAGTGGTGGCCCCGGCGGCCGAAGCTTCTTTGAGGAGGGGAGTTTTCAACGGATTATACACCAGGTCGTTGACTATGGCCGAAGCTGGTATCTGGGCCGACGACAAGGGAGAGCCGTGCTCGTCCGGCCCGTGGGACATGCCCACCGTGGTGCAGTTCACGATCAGGTTGGCGGATGCGGCGGCTTGGGTCACCGACGCGTCGGCCTTCCTTAATGAGATTGCTTCCGCCGGAACGCCGTTGTTCTTGGCAAGTTGCGCCAGCGTTTCCGCGCGCTCCAGGGTGCGGTTGGCAATCACGAAGGAGTCCACGCCGCCCCTGGCCAGGGCCAGCAGGATGCCCCGGGCCGCCCCGCCCGCCCCCAATATCAACGCGCGGGTGCCACCGGGAGCATAGCCGGTCTCCACCAAGAGGGCGCGGAGGAACCCTGGGCCGTCGGTGTTGTGGCCGGTCAGGCGGCCGTCCCGGTTGACGATGGTGTTCACCGCTCCGGCGGCGGTGGCCCACTCGTCAACTTCGTCCAGGAAGGGGATCACCGCCTGCTTGTGGGGCACGGTGATGTTGATGCCCAGAGAGCCCGGAGCGCGGAGTCCCGCCACGAACTCGCCGACGCCCTCGGGGGTGACTTCCCATTTCTCGTAGGTGGCGTCGATGCCCAGATGGTCCAGGCCCGCCTGCTGAAAAACCGGCGAGATGGAGTGGCCGATGGGGTAGCCGATTATGCCCAGGCGTTGTGTCATTGGCTCTCCACCGTCGTGTTCAGAGTCACATTAATATCTCCACCATGTGAGTATAGGTAGAATATGCACGTGCCCTCAAGTTGATTATTAGTGACTTCATGCACGTTGACACTGATGAGACGCTAAACCTAGAATCGCGAGAAGATTAGGGCCCACCTCAGGATGCGCATCCCAATGCTGTCCAATTAATGGGGTCCACCTTAGTCCAATCGATAGATTCCGAATCGATTTTCTCACATAACCAATTGTCCGAGTATTGGTGTTCGCTACAAATATTCGAATGCTGAATTTAGATTTTCGAGATCCCCGTTAGCAGAGTATTAATTTCTTTGGTAACACACACCCTAGTCCAAGACCCCTCATTGAGAGGGTCCATATTGAAGACATCGCATGGATATATCGCCAAGCCTTTCTCTATGAATTCACGAAGCAAATCCATAGCAGACAAAGTTCGATAGTATCTGAAAAATATACAATTCCCGCCATCTGGTGCCACTAGATCAATTACATGTGGGTTCTCTTTTAACGCTGACAATGAACTAGCGTTGCTCATTATTTGTAGAGTTCGATTTTGCATCTCACTTGCGTAATAATCTTTGATATCAGCATCAGAAAACCATTGCAGATCATCAAACTTGACCCCAGATAGTCCCAGGTATCGTAGAGCAATATCCAACAAGAAGAGGAAATCAGCCATAATGTTTCCTGAAACGTTGCGGACCAACTGGCTACGAGATAACGCTGTGAGTAGTCTTTCGTCGCCAATGCAGTAGCCAGTTCGTATCCCCGTCATACCCGGTCTATCTTTCGAGAGACCAAACAACTTCACGTAATTCTTGTAGTTTTTCTTTACTCCAGCAATATGCGTGAATTGTTTTGATCCATGTAACATTTCTGAATATATTTCGTCACTCACAAGGAACAAATTGTGTTTTTCTGAAAGAGCAATCAAATCGTGAATCCATTCTTCTGAGTAGGTTTTACAAGTAGGGTTATTTGGATTGGAAAATAGAATGGCTGCCGTTGTATTTGTCACAGCCTCCGAGATTGCTTCGATTGTTGGCAAGTAATCATTCTCCCGTCTGGAGCGTATAATTACGGGTATTCCCCCTACATACTCAACAGCGGAATGAAAAAGGGGATAGTCAGGAGCGAATAAAATTACTTCCCTTCTTCCATCATTTTCTGGCAATCTTAATATCGACTCAATTACCGGATAAATTAATGCACTGACGCCACTCCCAGCCAAAACAAAATGCTCATCTGACTTAACCCCTGCCAGGCATTGCTCATAATCAGAAACCAAAGTTCTGAATCTCTTGATGCCCCCAAAATCGGAGTAGGTCAGGGTATGGTGCTCGAACATGAGGTCGATAGCCGTTTTATATATCTTTGGCATCGTGAAGATACGTGTATCGTAATCCATGCTCTCCAGTCTAAATAAATCGCCAGACTGATCGAATATTTCCTCACACAAAAACATTTTTTCGTACAGCAAATCCATTTCTCCTTCGATCACATGAGCGGTTCAGTCAGCGATCCTCGGTGAGCACATAAATTTTCGGTACGCCCAAGAGTGAGTGGCATTTAGCAGTAGCCGTCTTGGTAGCGCCACTCAATTGCCCTAGCGAATTGACCGTTCAGCGGCACTGGAGTCGTAGCAAGATTGGGCTGTTCCTTGATATGAAACATAGTTGCTTTAGTCGCAATCAGAATTCTTAACGATGTCGGCGAATCGGGATGAAAATGGATACTACTCCGAAAGACCGGAGAGGGCAATTCTTGGAGAAGGGAGGTTGGCGAGGATGATTGTGCGCTCTGAATCCAACGACGACATAAACAAAAATCTTCTCCCGCAACTGGCGTCAGTTACCCGTGTAGCCTATGAAAATTCTGCCTACTATCGCGAGCTTTGGGATCACTGCGGTAGGGTGGTTTCCTCTGTCCTGACATGGGAGG
>CAYMZL010000027.1:6815-11901 GCA_964394825.1 uncultured Dehalococcoidia bacterium
TTTAAAGCTCTCCCGACCTCCGAATGGACTCTGTTCGAAGCTACAAAGTGGAATAGCTATCTAGCCATCCCCGAAACTGAGATTGCCTATTTCTTTTTCTCTGGAGGCACGACAGGCAAACCAAAAACAGTTCCGCTTACTCAAAGGGAGTGGTTATCTCGCAATATCTATAGGGCAGAATGTTACAAGATGGCTGGTATCACCCCTTTCGACCGCGCGGTGGTGCTCCTGCCCTTCGGCCCTTGGGTAGCTGGCCCCTCCACGCAGGAGGCGTTACAAATTGTCGGTGCAACGGTACTTCCGTGTGGGGTTTTGAGCGACGAGAAACATATCAGGCTTCTAGCTGAAGAGGCCCGAGAGCTCGGCATAAACATTCTCGCTACTACTCCTAGCCTAGCTTGCCTAGTGGCCGACGCCCTGAAGACTCAAGGCTCGTCATTCAACAAAGTGTTAACCACCGGCGAAGATGTTCACGAAGGAATGCGGCAATTTATAAAAAAATCATTAGGCGCAGAATTAATTGCAACCTACGCAGCTACCGAATGTTTCATAGGCATTGAATGCCGTTACCACTGTGGATATCACTATGATCCACGAGAAATATACATTGAAATTGTGGATTCCGACACCATGACTCCCTCTGAAGGCGTAGGAATCACACTGTTTACGAATCTTAAGGCTCAAGCCATGCCGCTGATACGTTATCGTTCTGGTGATCTCGGACTACTTTTGCCGACTCCTTGTCAATGTGGAAATCTATGGCCAAGAATCAAATGGTGCGGTAGAACTAGCGAGATTTTCGCCGTGTCCAGCGGCGTCAATGTTTACCCCTATCAAGTATGGGCCGCCTTGGCTAATTTGCAGGGCCATATTCAACATTGTGAGGTCACGTTGAAGGATGTTGAGCGTGGGCGTGACTTAGTAATTTTCCGGTTGCATGTTCCTAGCGATAATCTTCAAATTTTAAAGGACGTGAATCAAATACGCCTTTCGTTAGAAACCCTATCGTTAGATTTTTTTGATGTGGTTCAACATGATTTGGTTACGGTTCAGGTTGAACTGGTTCAGGCCGCTCTTGACACTGGAGGCAAGGCGACGTTGAAAGTGCACGATCTTAGGGAATACGCCAGATGAATTACGAAAATCTTGAAACGTTACTTATTGCGGCAGAACGGATACCTTTTTATCGTAGGCTGTACAATTCGGTACCTCGGTTCCCTTCGGTGTCCTGTTTCCGTAATCTGCCGTTCATGGAGACCAGTCATCTCCGCTACGGTACTGAGGCCCAGGTGATTCCCGAATTGACAGGGCTTTGCATTTATTTCAGCAGTGGGACCGTCAGTCACCCAAAAAAACTCTTCTACTCTCAGGAAGACAGAAGAAATATTGTAGACCTGATAAAGTGGTTCTGTGTGGTCGAGGGGATAGGCGGTGGAGAAACGGTACTGATCCTCATGGATCAGTACCTCTGGAATGTGGGCTATTTTACCTCTCTAGGACACATTGCGGCCGGCAATACCGTAATTCCTATCGACCCTGATACCGCACCTGAATCTATTCATTCGATTACAAAACAGGTGCACCCAACTGTTATATCGTCGACGCCGTCCCTATTGTTGCACTTTGCTGAAGTGCTTCCTAAAACCGGAATCAAGGTAATTGAAACCACCGGTGAGCACCTTGATCAGGCGACGAGATTACGCTTAGAGCAGACTTTTAGTGCACCTACCTACGATTGTTATGGTTTGGCGGAGTGTGTAGTCGGTGTGGAGTGTAATGAGCATCACGGATTTCACTTCCGAGAGGACAAAGTTCTTGTCGAGGTGGTTGCTCTCGAATCTGACGAGGCGTTACCAGAGGATCAGGTTGGAGAGATCACGATTACAAACCTCATGTGCCTAAGCCAGCCGATAATCCGCTACCGCACTGGTGATTTGGGCTGGATATCGAACAAAGCATGCCCATGCGGTTTGCTCACCCCTAAAGTTTGGGTCAAGGAAAGACTTACGCCAACTATGGTTCTATGGGATGGAGGGAAAATTCATGGATACCAAATTGAGGAGGAATTAACACGTGCGCTAGGGTATGTCCCTTCATACCGAGCAACACTTCGTCCAGGACGGAGCCTGCAAGTGATAGAAGTCGAGGTCGAAGGTATTTCGCTACTCGAGAGTCAGTCGTTGCAGGAGTCGTTGACCCACCTTAGCTACGAAGTTTTGTTCGATGTGCAAGCAGGTAAACTCGAGTGGCGTGTCCGTAACGTTGCACAAGGAAGCTTGGAAAGCAAGCTGAAAGGTTTTTTCTCACACATTCAGAAATTTGACAGATTTTCTAGGCATGACTGAGGTGGACCGCCGCCTGGACTAGGACAGGTCGTTGAGGAGGGGGTCACAGGACTTCAGCCCGCCAACTGCTCCAGTATCTCGTTCAGGTGTTGTTGGCGCTCTTTGAGGTCCTGTAGGCGGGCTTCTTCGGTCTCCACCACTTCGGGCTTGGCCTTCTGGCGGAAGTTTGGGTTGGACACCAGCTTTTCAACCCGGTCCATGTTCTTGAGGCAATCGTCCAGTTCGGCGCGCAGGCGCACCTGCTCGGCGGCGAGGTCGACCACGCCCTCAAGCGGCAGGTGGACTATCAGGGGATTGACCACCAGGGTGACGCCGCGGGGCAGCTTCTTGCCGTGAGAGCCGTCGGCCACGATGTGCAGGGGCTCGACCCGTGAAAGGGCGCGGATGACTCCCGCCTCTTCCTCGATGGGTTCCTGCATCCCATTGGTCTCCACCAGGGCCTCCAGGCGTTGCCCGGCCGGTATGCGGAGTTGAGCGCGGGTATTCCGCACGGCGCGGATGGTCTGCATCACCAGGTCAATCTCTTCTTCGGCCTGGGTATCGACCCGGGGATTGTCGGCGGTGGGGTACTGGGCCACCATGATGGAAGCGGCGAGGCCGCCCTCATTCGGGAGCTTGGCGCCGAGATTTTGCCAGATCTCCTCGGTGATGAAGGGCATGAAGGGGTGCAGGAGACGCAGGGTGCGTTCCAACACGTGGGCCAGGGTGGGTAAAGGCGAGGGCCCCTCACCGGAACGCAGCCGCAGCTTGGCCATCTCGATGTACCAGTCGCAGTAATCGTTCCAGAAGAAGTCGTAGAGCTTTTGTTGGGCTTCGCCAAGCTCGAAGTTGCGCAGCGATTCGTTAACGTCGGCAGTCACCCGGTCCAGCCGGCTGACGATCCAGCGGTCTTCGCGGTGCTCAAGGGAGGGTAGATCGTGCCAACCCTCCAGTCCGGACTTGCCCTCCAGCCCGGATATCACGAACCGGGAGGCGTTCCAGACCTTGTTGGCGAAGTTGCGGGCCGCCTCCAGGCGGTTCTCGCCGAGGCGCAGATCATTGCCCGGCGCGGCGCCGGTGGTGAGGGCGAAGCGGAGGGCGTCGGTGCCGTACTTCTCGATCAGTTCCAGGGGGTCCATGGTGTTGCCCCGGGTCTTGCTCATCTTGGCGCCGCTGGCGTCGCGGACCAAGCCGTGAAGGAACACGGTCCGGAAGGGGACCTCGCCGGTGTTCTCGATGCCCAGCATGATCATGCGGGCGACCCAGAAGAACAGGATGTCGTAACCCGTCACCAATACTGCGGTCGGATAGAAATAATCCAGGTCCTCCGTCTGCTCCGGCCAGCCCAGGGTGGAATGGGGCCATAGTCCGGAGCTGAACCAGGTGTCCAAAACGTCTGCGTCCTGCTCGATGCCGGTCGCGCCGCAGCTTTCGCAGCTGTCGGGGTCGTCGACGGCCACGGTCATGTGCTGGCACGAGGAGCAGTACCAGACCGGGATGCGGTGTCCCCACCACAACTGCCGGCTGATGCACCAGTCCCGGATGTTCTCCAGCCAGTTCAGATAGACCCCAGTGAAGCGCTCGGGAACCACCTTGGTGTCGCCGTTGTCCACGGCGGCGTGGGCCTTGCCGGCGATGCTGTCCGGCTGGTCAGGGCCGCCCAAGTTGACGAACCACTGGAGACTGACCAGGGGCTCAACCACGGAGTTGCACCGCTGGCAGTGACCGACCGAGTGGCGGTGGTCTTCCACCTTTTCCAGCAGGCCCTGTTGGTCGAGTTCTTCGACCACTTTCCGGCGGGCTTCGTTCAGTTCGATGCCCTCGTACTTCCCGGCAGCGGCCGTCAGGTTCCCGTCCAGGCCGATAACGTTGATCACGTCCAGACCGTGCCGCTCGCCGATCTCGAAGTCCACCGGATCGTGGGCCGGGGTGACCTTCAGCGCGCCGGTGCCGAACTCGCGGTCGATTGCGTCATCGCCGACCACCGGGATGGGCCGGTCCATGATGGGCAGGACGGCGTTCTTCCCGACGATCTTGCGGTACCTTTCGTCCTCGGGGTGCACGGCCACGCCGGTGTCGCCCAGCATGGTCTCGGGCCGGGTGGTGGCGACGGTGATGAATGTTTGCGGGTCGTCTTCCAAGGGATAGCGGATGTGGTAGAGCTTGCCGTCGACGTCCTCGTGATCCACTTCCAGGTCGCTCAGGGCCGTGGCGCAACGGGCGCACCAGTTGATGATTCGCTCGTGGCGGTAGATCAGACCTTTTTGGTAGAGGTTGAGGAAGGTGGTTCGCACCGCCTTGGCGGGGCCGGGGTCCAGGGTGAAACGGTGACGCTCCCAGTCGGCGGAGATGCCCAAGCGCCGTGACTGCTCGTGGATGATGCCGCCGAACTTCCGGACGTGGTCCCAGACCGTTTCGACAAATGTGTCGCGGCCCAACTCGTGGCGGTCGCGTCCCTCGGAGGCCAGCTGCCGCTCCACCGCCCATTGAGTGGCGATGCCGGCATGGTCGGTGCCGGGCAGCCAGAGGGTTGGGACCCCGGTCATCCGGCGCCAGCGGACCAGGGCGTCCTCGATGGCCTTTTCCAGGGCGTGGCCCAGGTGCAGCTCCCCGGTAACGTTGGGCGGGGGCATGATGATGACGTAGGGCTCTTTGCCCTTTTCGATCTTGGCGTTGAAGTAGCCTTTGGACAGCCAGTCCTGGTAGATGCGTTGTTCAACGTCGGCGGCGTTGTAAGCGCTGGGCATCTGGGCGGAAGTCAT
>CAYMZL010000028.1:0-11734 GCA_964394825.1 uncultured Dehalococcoidia bacterium
CTTCCCACCCCCCGGCCAAGGCCCCGCCCAAGACCTGGGACGGGTCCGCCGAGACGTTCTCTATCGTTATCTCCGACAGGTTCCAGGCGAAGCCCGGAAGGCTACGGGCGCTGATTCTCGAATCGTCGGCGGGAACGATGACCAGCCCAACATCGTTGCTCTCTTCGGACCGGGCGGCGCAGAGCAGGTGGGTGGCCGACTCCCCGTCGTACACGTAGGCCTTCGTGCCGTCGAGTCTATATCCGTCGCCGTTCCGCTTGGCTGTCAGACGCACGTCGCCTTCTTCCCAGCCGTAGTCGGCTTCGGTGACAGCGGCCACCATCCGCACTTCGCCGGTGGCCAGGCGCGGCAACCAGTCCCGCTTCTGTTCCTCGGTGCCTCCCTCCAGCAGGGTCAACGCCGCCAGGACTGCTGAACTGATGTGAGGGCCGGGCACCGGGCCGCGGCCCAGTTCCTCGAAGAGCACTCCCGCGTCGGTGAAAGACCCGCCCTCGCCGCCGTACTCAGTGGGTATCAAGATGCCCAGCCAGCCGGTCTGGGTCAGCCGCTCCCACGGTTCTTCCGGTGTGGGCTCGGTGGGCGAGGCGATCTGCAGCAGGGTCTCTTTGGGGTACTCCTGCTGAACGAAGCGGCGCACCGCGGTCTTGAGCATCTCTTGTTCCGGGCTTAGGGACAGGTCCATCTGTTTGTCCTCGGGTTATTAGCTTTCAACTGACAGCCGTCAGCTGTCAGCTTTTTGATTTCGGGGAAAGTTGGGATGGGGGCACGGGCCTTACGACAGCGCGCCCGCCTTTTCTCTGACCTCGCGGCCGATGCCGATGCGGCGGGCCATGATCACCTTTTGTATGTCCGTGGTGCCGCCGGGGTGGATGGCGACGATGCCGGCCCGGGAGTGGGCCTCCATGTGGCCGTCGGCGGCGCCCAGCTTGGCGTCGTGGGTCAGGCCGGCGGGACCTAAGATATCCAGCATGGCTCCCGCCATGCGCAGTCCATTGATCTTGCGCAGGTAGGATGCCTGGGGGCCCTCGTAGGTGGTGGTTATCCCGCTATGACGCATCCAGTAGTTGCGGAGTTGCAGCAGGCGGACCACCTCCTGCTCGATGTAGACGTCGATGAGCCGCTCCCGGGCGTCGGGGTCCTTGGTGATGGGCTCGCCCCGGCGCATGGTCGTTTTGCAATGCTCGAAGAGCCGGTCCACCAAGTGGTTGCGGCCGATGCGGCCGCCGGTGCCGTGCTCCAGTTCCAGGTGGGTTGTGGCCACATTCCAGCCCTGGTTCTCCCCGCCGATCAGGTTGAAGGCGGGGACCCGGACGTTGTCGAAGAACACGGTGTTCTTGACACCGGAGCCCGCGCCAGACTCGCCGCCGGAGATCAGCAGGTCCATGGGCTGCACGGTGATTCCGGGGAGGTCCGAGGGAATCATGAACCAGCCCAGGTTCTCGTGGCGTTTGGCCTCGGGGTCGGTCACGGTGATCGTCCACATGTAGTCGCAACCCAACGAACTGCCCACGAAGATCTTCTGGCCGTTGATCAGGTAATCGTCGCCTTCCCGGATGGCCGTGGTCTGGACGTTGGCCAGATCGGAGCCGGCCTCGGGCTCGGAAAGCAGTTGCCAGGTGCGGACCGCGCCGGTGAAGATGGGAGGCAGAAAGAACTGTTTCTGCTCGTCGGAACCCCAGACTATGATGGACGCGCCGCCCAGTCTTCCGCCGGAGTCGTAGTATGGGGGTAGGGTCAAGCCGAAGACGTCGATCTCTTCCTCCAATACCACCGCATGGTCCACGTCCAATCCGCCACCGCCGTACTCGGTCTCGGCGGTGGGCCAGAGCCACCCTTTGGCGCCCAGCTTGCGGCCCAGGTCCCGGCGCAATTGGTATTGCTCCTCGGTCAGGTCTATGGGGTCGGCCGGGTGATTGATGCCGCCGGGCACGTTTTCCTTCAACCAGGCCTTGACCTCTTGGCGGAACTCTTCTTGCTCTTGTGTATAGCGGGGTTCGAAGTCCATAGGTTTCCTCCCGGGGATTTAGCTGCCAGCCCCGATTCCATCAGGTCGGTCAGAATTTTATACGGAACGCTGGGATTGCGAATGGATTATGCCCTATGGAGCAATGGGGAGACAAGCTCAAACGGACCGCGCCTAATCCGAGTAGAAACTGTTCCTAAGGGACTCTTGGGAAACAAATCGGCTTGCCTGTCGAACGATTGCCTGTATAGTTCCAACGTCGAGCTGCCGGTGCCTCGGAACGGTGAGAGTCTGGTTCTCACCGCCTGAGTCGATGCGCCTCAGTTTTACGTGACTGCCCCGTTGGGAAATGACTTGGAAACCAAAGGACTCCAGAATTCCGATTACTTCCGCGCCGGAAAGCCGCCTAAGTCTGGGCACCCGCCAACTCCAGCTCAAAAGTCAATAAAATCCACGGGTCCTGTACTAAACCAAAGTCGGCAGGGTCCTCACCTTCTAAGTGCAGACTGACCGCTTCTCTCAGATTATTCACCGTCTCATCAAGGGTTTTTCCTTGGGTAACGACTGCTATCTCCAGACATTCAGCGACATAGTATTCTTCGCCTCGCCGGATAGTCGCTTTCACAGCGTGTTGTGGTGTCATAGATCACTCTTCGCTTTGTTTCTTACGGACGTAAATTTGAATTCAGAAGAAACTTTCCTGAGTCACCGGGACTTTAGCGCTCGTCCGGGCAACGCCCCGGTATGGGCACCATTATCGATGACCAGCTTGCCATTAACAATGACGTAGTCGATGCCCACCGGGTATTGTTTGGGGTCTTCAAAGGTGGCTTTGGCCTCCACAGTGTCCGCGTTGAATACCACCACGTCGGCCTTCATGCCGTCCCGAAGAATGCCCCGGTCCTGGAGTCCCAACCGTTGGGCGGGCAGTGCGGTCATCTTGCGGACCGCTTCCTCCATCCGGAATAGGCCCTCTTCGCGGGCGAACTGGCCCAATACATAAGGAAAGGTGCCGAATGTCCGGGGGTTGGGCATCTCGCCGGTCAAAACCCCGTCGGAACCGACCATGTGGGCGGGGTGGCGGACGATGGTGCGTATGTTCTCCGGGTTTCCGGTCCGGGCCACGAAGCCCACTTCCAGGTTCTCCTCGATCAACAGGTCGCAGATGGAGTCCACCATCTTCTTGCTCTGGAAGGTAGCCAGGTCGGTGAGAGACCGGCCCTCCCATTCCTTGTTCTGGTCCGAACCGATGTGGCTGAAGATATAGTCGTCCAAGGTCCGGCCCCACATGGGGTTCACCGAGTCGCCGATCTGCTCGCGGACGGCCGGGTCCTTGATCCGCTCCAACATCACCGCAGGCCCCCCGGCGTGGACCCAATAGGGCAGCAGGGAATGCAAGATGGTGCTGGCGGCCGCGTAGGGATATTGGTCGAAGGTCACGTCGACTCCCGCGTTGCGCCCCTCGTCCACCAAGTCGATCATCTGTTGTCCCATGCCGTCGACGGGGCTGTGAAAGTGGGAAATGTGTACCGGCACGCCGCTCTGTTGGCCAATCTCAACGGCCTCGCGGAACGGATCGAGCAGTTGGTCGCCTTTGGTGTAGCGGGCGTGGGTCATGTAGAACCCGCCCAGGTCCGAGACGGCCCGGCAGATCGCCACCAACTCGCCGGTGTCGCTGTAGGCCCCGGGAGGGTAGGTCAGGCCGGTGGCGAACCCGAAGGCCCCATCTTCCATGCCCTGACGGGCCAATTCCTGCATCCGGGCCAACTCCGGCGGTGTGGGCGCCCGGTCCTCCCAGCCCATTGCCTCGATGCGGATGGCGGCGTGGGGCACCATGAACGCCACGTTGCAGGCGGCGCGGCCATCCAATAGGTCAAGAAACTCCTTAACCGAACTCCAGCGAGCCTCCGGCGGCGGCATCCCGTTGATGGCGGCCAGAAAGGTGAGTAGCTGCTCCAGATTTGGCGGTGAGATGGGGGCGTAGGACAGCCCGTCCATGCCGATGGCCTCGGTGGTCACACCCTGCCTCACCTTGGCCTGGTGCTCGGGCTCGGTCATGAGCTTGAGCTCGGAGTGGGAGTGCATGTCGATGAACCCGGGACAGACCACCGAGCCGGCGACGTCGATCACTCGCCCAGCCTGGACCTGGGAAGTGTCTCCTCTGACCACGATGACGGTGTCCCCGGTTATCCCCAGACTGGCCTGGAACCAGGTCTGGCCGGTGCCGTCTACGATTCGGCCGTTTCTCAACAGCAGGTCAAACATGGTCTCTCCCTGTGGATTGTCCAACGCGAATCATCTGATGCGTTGAACTTGGTCTCATTAACCAAAGCGACCCTAAAGTACCACAAAGCACGACACCCGGGGCCTCCCGGCATGGCCGGTAAACCTTGCCAGTGGCTGGGGTTGCAGATAACATTGGGGAAACCGGCCCCGGACCATCCGATTCTCCGTACGCCGATTCTCTATCAGATGGAGGCTTAACATGGGGACCGTTGGCATCGACCATTTGGCAATGCCCACCGCCAACGCGGAACGCCTCATCGCGTTCTACAAAAAACTGGGTTTCGAGATCATTGACGAGGAGGAATGGAGGGCCGGCAAAGCCAACATCTTTTCGATACAGATCGGGGACTCGAAGATCAACGTGCACCCAGAGGGCTTCACAGCCAGCCTGCGCGGCGACACCGCCCTCCCCGGCTCCGCCGACATCTGCTTCGTTTGGGACGGCACGGCCGAGGAGTGCCAGAAGATGCTGGCTGATGCCGGGGTCGAGATAATACGCGGGCCCGGAACCCGCAAGGGCGCCCGCGCCAGGGGGTCGTTGCCCGCCGTCAGCATGTACGCCCGCGACCCCGACCACAACCTGCTGGAGTGGATGGTCTACCTCTGATCACGGGCGGTCCGCCACCTGACAGGCGCAGTTACTTCCGAGACCACGCTTTCTATGTTCCGGACACCGGACGGTCAACGGTATCCCCCCTTGCTTTCCTTCGGCCTAAATTTCTCCAAATATTGGCGGGATATAATGTTTGTTGCCGGGCCGCTCCAATGTATCCTTATAAGGTGGGTATCCCGGATCCGTCCCGCCGGGAATGTTAACCAAATGGGCCTACGGACCTGCCGACACGCCCACCAGTCAGGATGGATCCTTTTCGTTTTAATTATGTCTACTAAGTTATGTAATCAGCAAGCATTGCAGATTATGTATACGAAACGGAGGGGATACGCTAACGAAGTTTGACAACAAGGCGGCAGGCATTATAAATTATGATATTGTACTAACCTACCCTCATTATGGGTATCCTTATGTCCAGCACACATACTACCGGCACGTTGGGGTGTGTAGGGAGCAGGAGGCTTAATGGTTTCACCATCTGTTAAGGATGCGGCGTCGCCGCGCTCAGGATCCGGCAAGACGGCGAACCGCGTCGCATCGCCTTCCGTCATTATCGGCCTCGGGTCCACCAGTTGTCAGATCGCCAGGAGGCTGGACGAAGTGTCCTCGGCATGGAGCTTCTCCGACCGAAAGAGTCTCGGCTTCCTCTATATGGACACTCGAGAGGCAACCAGGGGGGAGATCGCCCGGTCATCCCGGTTTATCCCGCTGACCCTGCCCCATTTCTCAAATCTGCGTGACCTGCGTCCGTGGATCACGGAGTGTGTGCCCGAGCTGAAAAACCTCAGCCTGTCCCGGGAGGGCGCGCTGGGGACCTTGGCCAACGCCGGAGTGGCCTCTAGGTTCAATTACGGCAACCTGCGCGGCCATATCGACTCCACCATCGAGCAGGTCTGCCCCTATTATGAGGGCGTGACCTACCTCAGGATCCACGTGATCTGTTTCCTGGGCGGCGGGACTGTGGGCGCCCTGCCCGTGCTGCTGGCGGCGCTGGCCGAGTCCCGCGGCACTTCCTACAACTTCAGCGTGGTGCTCCACCTGGTATTGCCGCAGCGCGGCATGTCCCGGGACCCCGAGACCACCTACCCGTTGCAGCTTAGGAACGCCTACTCCACCCTGCAATTCCTCCGCGCCGCCACCGGCGTTGAGGTCGGGAAGGGCGAGCACACCGGGAAAGACAGCTACAGCATCACGGTATATCCGGACAAGATCATCAATGCGGTAGGACCCCACTTCGATGTGGCTTTGCTGCACCGCTCACCCAAGGATTCTTTGCCGGTACAGCGGGTCCACGTAGCACGGATACTCGAGGACCTGGTGGCCGACGCCTGGGGCACCGGTCAAGACTGGTGGGCCCGGTACCACGAAACCATGCGCGAGGCCAACAACAGCGTCGATGCACGGTTCGGTTCCATCAGTTCCCGTGAGGTCGGTTTGTTGGAAGGGTTCTTCGTACAGACGGCCAAACAATACCTGCAAAACCAATGGCGGACCCGGCTGTAGGGAGGAGAGGAATGGCCAAGTTTAGTTTCAAAAGAAGGCGGCTCTCGTTCAACGAGATGACCAACCGGGTTCCCATGTCGGTGGACCCGCTGGACTTCCTGCAGGCCGGCCGCACCGGCACCGGCTCCAGGGACGCGTACGCGCAGATCCATGGGACTATCCACGCCGCTCTTGGCGAGGTCCAACGGACGATAAACTCGCTGTTCGAACGGCTGCGGCCCGACGGCAACATCAGCGACCGTATGGTATTGGAGGCCAACTCCGAACTGCGCGCCGAATTGGCCCGCGCCAATACCTATGCCGACATTAAACGAGATGAGATGCTGGTCACCGTCAGCAGCCGTCTGGAGAACCTGTTCATCCAGCGCCTGGTGATCAACCCCGACCAGGAATCGCCGATACGCCGGTGGTCGGCCCTGGCCGACCGGGCCATTCGCCGGGACCTGCCCTCGGTCTCAGAGCCCTCCCATGACGATCTGGACGTCTCCCCCAACGAACGCAAAAAGCGGCTGTCCAAATGGCAGGGGGAGACCGACGAATACTTGGAGACCGTATGCCTCAATCACGTGGGAGAGGTCATTAACGGGCTTCTAGAAGAACTCAACGAGTACTCCGTCAGTTGGATGGAGTTGATCACAGAGCTAAAGCGCCATGCCAATTCCGGCGGACGGCTCCACCAAGAGGTTACCGACGCCGAATTTTGGACCTTCGACAGCGACGACCCCACGGTGAAGAACCTGTTGACCGGCGAGCAGGCGCAAGATATCGCCATGCGTATCCTGAACCGGTTCCAACTCAGCAACCAAGACTTGACTGAGATCTCCACCGCGGTCCACGAATCCCTGGGAGGTAGGCCGGTCTTCGGGCCCAATAGGGTCGAATCCCAGGAAATGGTAGACCTGTTGGCTCTGGCAACCGCACATAAGATTCAGAATTCGGTTTCCATAGACACCGGATTCCTTTCGCTCATATCCAACGGCGCCCGGTTCGGCGAAGAATTGGGTGAGTTGCTGGTCGATATGCACATGGGCGCCGCCGCGATGGAAGAGAGGATGTGGCGTGTTGGCGAGATTCGCGTCGGTCACGTCGACTCGGCCGCCGGCGTCGGCATCACGGCTTCCAACCTCCACGACTCGGTTCTTCGGGGCTTGGGCGGGGGGCGGAAGTTCGCCGCCGTGGAAGGCCATCCCGGTGACAACCACCGGTTCGAGGTCCAGATGTCCACCGTTGGAGCACCCATCTCCGACCTGGCCATCTTCCGGGACATGGTCAACGCCTGGTATTCCTGGCACTTCGAGGACGTCCGCGGCGCCAACGGGGATTCCCCGAGTTGGCTGGCCACGGCCAACAAAGAGTCGTGGAAACTTTACCCGGACATCGGAGAGACGACCGGTGTAAGGCGGGCCATCATCGAATTGATCGATGATGACCTGAAGAACCTATGGCAAGGCCAGGATGACATCGCCACCCGGTTGACCAACGGTCAATTCTCCGACAGTGACCTTCTGAACGGCGTGGTCAGCCCCCAAGACAAGATTCTGAACACCTCGGATTCGGAATCCTAGCCTCTCACACGGCTTGAACGGCTACCAAGAAAGACCGGCGCTCCATGACTGGAGCGCCGGTCTTTTTATATCTCTGGGCCGGGCCGGCTGGCCGGGGTTACCCAGTTGAATCGGGCGCCTTGACCAGGGTCATAGGGCGCGTGAAAATCGGGGTAGCCATCGATGCGCCCAAGAGCCGCCCGCCCAATCCTATGTCCGCGATCACTCTTCCGGATGGGTCGATATGAAACGGGACGCCTTGGCCACGTCGATGTCCGCCCTGATCTCGACATCGGCCATCTCCTCTTGCAGCCGGACGATGACCGTGCTGTCCATGTCGCCCCAGCCCCGGTTCATGGCCTGTATGGCCAACTGCTCCGCCAGGTTGGCCACCGGCATGGGAACGTCGAACTCTTTGGCGAGCTCGGTGGCCAGGCCGATGTCCTTCCGGGCCAGGCTCAGAGCGAATCCCGCGGGCTCGTACTCGCCCTTGAAAACGGTCCTGACGAATCCCTCATGCAGGGTGTTCATGCGGCCCAGAGAACCCCGGCGGATGCACTGCCACAGGGCCTCCGTGTCGACGCCGGCCTTCACACCCAAGGTCATACCCTCGGCTATCGCCTGGCGGACGCCGTGGCCGATCATGTTGTGGACCAATTTAGCCACCGAACCCGCCCCGATCGCCCCGGCGTAGAATACTTTGTCGCCGAAAGCCTCCAACAGCGGCTTGACCCGCTCGAACACCTCCTTGTCGCCGCCGACCATCACCGCCAGGTTCCGGCTCTGGGCTCCGGATTTGCCCCCGCTCACCGGGGCGTCCAATACGTGGACCCCCTTCTCCCGGAACCTGGGCTCAAGCTCGCGGATCAGGGTTGGCCTGCTGGTGGAGAGGTCGATGTATACGGAACCGGCCTTGGCGCCCTGCAGCACTCCCTCCGGACCAACGGCGACCGCCTCAACCTCCCTGGGTCCCGGCAGCGAGGTCAGGGTGATGTCACATTCGCTGGCCACGCCGGCCGGTGAGCTGGCCAAGCGGGCCCCGGCCTCCAAGAACGGCCGGGTGGCCCCTTCGTTGATGTCGTGAACGACCATCGGGTATCCGGCCTTCTGAATGTTTCCCGCCATGCCCCCGCCCATGTTGCCAAGCCCGATAAATCCTACGGTTTCCATCTGAGTCTCCTTGTATTCTGCAAAATCCGTTATTGACGATGCCTGACGGCGCCGGCCCTGCCCGTGGGTGTTGAGGCGGATTATATACTCGGCGCTATTCACGCACCACCGGACGCCAAGGAGATCATCCCCGCCTTCAAACCCCAGGTGGTAACCGCCTAGCCGGCATTCTACAACTGGCGATGGCACAGCAGTGCCGTGCCCCTACGGTTTTGTGGCGCTAGCCCATTTGGGCTACACTCCCTTCGGATTACCCAGACATGATTCCCCAAACGTGATCCTCGAGGTGTACCGTGCTTTTCCCCACCGTGGAAACCGACCGGCTATTGGCCAACTTGAAGAGCGGCAAGCCTTCGCTCTGCGCCTACGTCTTCAGCCACCCGAACATGGTGGAGGTGGCCGGCATCGCGGGCATCGATTGCTTCATGGCCGATATGATGTTCACCGCCCACGACTGGGACAACATCGCCCATCTGGTCCGCGCCGCCCGGGGCACCGGCATCTCACCCATGATCCGGGTGCAGGCCTTTCCCTGGGCGGATGGGACGGACCGGCGCACGATTTCCGACGCGGCGCGGGCCCTGGCCCTGGGAGCCACTGCCGTCACGGTGTCCGTCGGGTCCAAGGAGGAAGTGCGGGACCTGATGATGTTGCGGGACGATTGGCACCGCCAGATCCACCTGCGCCGGTTCTGGAGCGCCGAGGAATTCCCCGAATACGCCGCCAAGACCCGCGAAGGGACCCTGATCGTGCCCACCGTGGAGAGCGAGGGGGCCCTGAACGATCTGGACGAGATCCTGGCCATCGACGGGGTACAACTGGTCTGGCTGGCGGCCGGAGACGTGACCAAGATCCTGGGCGTGCCGTTCAAGTACGATGACCCCAAGGTGATGCGGCTGCTGGAAGGAGCGGTAAAGACGGCCGAGCGCCACGGGGCGGCCATCATGTACAACATGGGCCTGGACTCGCCGGACTTCGACTCCATGGCCGCCTCCGCCAAGCGGCTGTTCGAGATGGGCGTGCGGGTGGTGGGCCTGGGCGCCATGGAGTGGCACATGCAGATGGCCCTGGAGCACATCCGCAAGAATTCCATCGGCCAGTTACGTCTGAATAATCACGCCGGTTAATTGCTGTAGAGCCAGTCAGGAAAAGCAGCGCGCTGCCCCCCGCCCGCTCCTCGGGCCAGCGAGTCCTTCAGCGCGCCGTACTTGGACCGGAACGGCCTGACCCGGTTGGGCGTTCCGGTGTGGCCAAGCCCCACCAGGAACAGCAGGCTCTTTCCGGCGGCGTGGGGGGAGAAAAAGGCGGTCACGGCGTCATCGAAAAAGGTCATGCCGGTGGCGCCCAATCCCAGGGAATGGGCACTCAAGTACATTTTTCCACCTAACACGCCTGCTTCCAACTGGGCAGCCCGGTAACCCCGGTTGCCCAACCGGCCCAGCGTCAGTTCCAGGTCCGCCAGGAAAAAGACCACCACGCTGGCGTCGGCCCCCAGGGCTTGCTCGAAGCACAGGTGGCCGGCCTCCTCCCTGAACTCCCCTTCTTTCAGGAGTTTCAATCCCCCAACCGCCCCCGATTCCCTTGAATAGTGATAGGCGCCCGGCGTCAGGCCGTCCACCGCGTTGACGATCAGGTAGGGCTCGGCCAGTCCGCCACCGAAGTCGGCCGGCATCTTGGTCGAGGATGCCGCCATCAGGGCCGAGAGCCGCGCCAAGGGGATGGCCTCCCTGGCAAACCGCCGCGTCGAACCCCTTTGTTCGATGACCTCGCCCAAGGGAGCGGACCCGATGTCCGGGAGGAGACGCGTCTCGTTCCCATGGGCCTGGCCCCGCCAATCTTTGACGTCTTGTGTCGAGTCCAGGCAAGACTCTGCATGCAGCAGGGCCGATTCCGGGTATGGGATCGGTTCACTGAATCCGAGGTCGCCGGGATCGATTGGACTCAAGTCGCCTCGCCCGGCCACCTCCAGACCTGTGGTCCCGCCCAGGGCCACAAGGCAGGTGCTGGCCTCTTGTTCCGAGTCCACGCCCAGTATCAGGTCCACCTCCCGGTCCACGAATCCCCCCAACACCCGGGCCGGCTGTCCCAGGGAGTTGGCGGTCGCCAAGAGGTTGGCCAGCACCGTGCCGTTGTCCCAGAAGCAGTAACGGTAGCCCCGCGTCCAGTACTTCCAGACGCTGCGCCAGAAGACCGCCGTGGTGACCAGTGTGGCGGGGACCGATGCCAGCGAGCCGTCGCCGGCCGCCGCGGCCAGGTTCCCCCGAAGGTCGCCTGCCCTGAGTTGGGTGAGGGCGTTGCCGGCGGGAGCGTAGTGGTAGACGCCGGCGGCCAGTCCCGGCAGGTTGCCGCAGACCAGGTACAGCTCGATGGGATAGAGCGCCCCCGCAGAGGCGGCAGCCCGGTAATGGACCTCGCCCGCGGAGGCCGAGACGCTCTTTCTGATCAGGCCCGCGGAGTAATGGAGCAGTTGGGTTACGGCCGGCAAGTCCAGCGGGGAAGGATCGACTGGGTTGGCGAGAGAGACCGCCTCCAAGACCGGCATCTCAGGGGGCACAGCCTGGGGAAGGGGGAGTTGGGGCAGGCCGGGATAAGACTTATAAAGGGGCGGCTTGGTGCGCAGGTTGATGTAGCTCAGCTTGGTGGCGTCGTGGAAGG